>JAZRFU010000070.1:0-11393 GCA_045643865.1 Eubacteriales bacterium | reverse complement strand
GCCGCTGCCGCAGGCACTAACAAGAAGGTAAACGTTGATATCAGATAATTGTGCTGACAAAAAATATCGGATGTATCTCTGGTGAGATGCATCCGATATTTTTATTTGATAATATGTACGCTTACTCGGTCTTGCTCTTTTTAAGGTCAAACAGCTTTATGAGAAGTCCAACCATTATCTCTTTTTTGTGCTTATCAAGTCCGTTGTAATTGTGAACCGCCGCGGCAAGCTTGCGAAGTCCTCCGTTGGTGAAATCAGTCAGGGTGTCCGCTCCCGTAGATGCAACTATCGAAAAGAAGGTTTCCGCGAAATCCTTTTTCTCCTCTGCCGTCATTCGCTCCATGCTCGCGCGGAACTGGCTTGCGTTCTTGTTTCCGCGTTCGGAAAGCGAGTCAAGATGTCTGAACTGCGGTCCGCACACCTCCCACGAAAAGCTATCGTGCTGGTACGCGCCGCGACGCGTACTGTTTACCACCGTATATTTACCGCCGACCTCAAACATCGTGCCGATAAATGAGGACTGCGGAACTATAAAGTCCAGTTTTCTTTGTGCGCGCTTAAACTGTGCCGATCTTACGACTTTTTTGTCAAATCCGGGGCCGTCACACGAATACGCCTTCAATATGCGACGGCGCGTTTGGGCGCAGCAGTTTACGGTGGCATAGGCGGACAGATTTCCGCCCTTTGAGTGTCCGCAGACGTATATTCGCTCGTCGGGGTATTTTTCAGCCATCTCCTCAACGTATTCAAGCGCCATTCTCTGCGCGGGAATAGAATCGAGATACGAAAGGCAAAAATCCTCTCGCCAGCCCACTATACTGTCGTCAGTTCCCCTGAACGTTATTACCATTCGAGAACGTGGCAAATGAAAGGTCTCCGCGGCGAACTGACATATCTCATCAGCGCAGGTCTTGCTCTTGAAATCGCTTATTTTAACGCAACCGAACCGATTGCTCTGACCGCAATCGCAAAAAAGCTTGTTGATATTTTTCGACGGTATAATAAGACCGAGTCGCACACCGTCGTAATTTTTATCGGGACAGTATCCTCGCGCCGCATCGCACAAAAGCTCGGATTCCTTGTGACACACTACGCCGTAATCTATATAAGATAGCATAGAAAATATAGCGGCATCGACCTCGTTAAATTTATCGTCAGCAAACGAGAGATCACCTCGCCAAGCCACGTAATCAAGCATATTTGCCATGAAGCTTTCTCCTTCCTGCGCTTTGCTTGTATAATTATATACCCGTAACGGTGAGATTAACACACCGTATCCACTCTACGTACAGATTATACCATTTCGTCGCAAAAAAGTCAAGATTCAGAGCGCGGAAACGAAATTATTTACTCGCACTCTCGCGTGCAAAACGGCTCTGCTCCTTTTCCATAAAATCCGCGGTCTTCATATCCTGAATTTCGGACGCATCAAGCACCAGCGCGTGCTTTCTCTTGATCTTCACCCACTCACCGCGCTTGATTATACAGTTCTGACCGTTGACAGCAACGTAAACGTCGTCTTTATAGCGGTCATTGTCCTTAAACAGCTTGACGGAAATATATTCGTTGAGATATTCCTCCCGCTTTCTCGCCGCCTCGCGCTTTTTGTCCTCCTCCGCTTGCTTTGTGGCACGGAGAAGCGCGACCTCTGCCTCTTTTTCTGCCAGCTTCTGCTCGTATTCAGATTTGAGCGCGGCAATCAGTTCCTTATACTTTTCCATATTATATCCTTTCGTTTTTGCAGGCAGGGCAGCTAAAAGCTTCCCTGCCCGCTTTTATTTGCGATTATTATTTGTTTTCAAACTGTACGCTTGATGCGGTTTCGATACGTATCATAAACGCCTCAACAAGACGAACTGTTACCTTGGTTGCCTTCCAGCCCACAGTCGCTCTCTGGTTGAGAGGGTCGGATGAGCCGCCGCTTCCAAGCTGCTTGACTATATGCTCAAGACCGCCGTTTGCAAGCTCGGTCGTTCCGTACGCGTTCTCACCGAAGATGAGAGTAACGTAAACGTCAGATCCCTCATCACCCGCCTCACCGGGATATATAGGTGTGCCCGTATAACAGCTGAGGGAAGCAGGATGTTCAAGAAGAGCATCCTGATAAATCGTGATGGTCGATTCGGTATTCTCAGAAATATAATATTTATCTCCTTCAAAAATAACCGCTCTGCCGACAAGTGAGCCGGGCGCTACCTTTGCATATGTATTAAAGGGCAATACGTTCGTTTCGTCTTTATTGGCACTGACGGTCAGATTTCTCATGTTAGACGCAAGGTCTTCCGCGTGGAATACCTTTGCCTCTGTACACTCGATAAATCTTACACCCTCAAGCTTACCGATCTCGCCCTCGAAAATAGCCGAGGGATCGGCATACTGATGAGGATATCTCCAGTTGGGATCGTTCATAAGATCGTACGCAACATTGGGGTGGATGATGGCTATGTATGCTCCGTCGATCTTCTCTGCGTTCTGATTCTTGAGGAATCTGACCGCGCGGCGAATTGCCTCAACGGTCATATAGCAGTTCTCCTCGGGATTTTCTTTGCCGCCAATTACCTGTCCGCGTGCGCTGAACTGTCCTTCACCGTACTGTACGTTAGTACCGCCTACAAGCACCTCACGCGATATGGTGTCAAGCGTTCTTCCCGCCTGAGATCCGAGGAGCTTGGTTGCCATGCAAAGATTGTTGTCGATAGCCGTCATGAGCAGAAGATCGCTCATCTCAACGTAGCCGCCGTACTGTGCAACGGTCGCGCTTACGATGCCCATATTGATGGTCTGACCCGTGGGGGTAACTCCCTCTGCGATGGGCTGTGTGAGCTTGGGCAGCGGATCGTATTTGCGGAAGTTGACCGACTTGCCGCTGCCTGCGGGGATCTTGTGCTTCTGTGCAAAGCGGTCGTGAACGAGCGCCGCCTCTGCATTGTCGATAAGATAATCTGCATAGTATTTCTTCATATCATCGGAAAGTCCCGATCCGTCCGCAAACGCCTCAACCGTGCCTGTCTTTGCGTTTACCATGCCGTCCGTGCCGATAATGTTTTCGCCGGCGCCGAAAAGCTGCAAATTAATAGAAAATTCTGTCATTTTTTTATTTTTCCTTTCCCGTCGGACCCTATTTATTCGTTTTGTCCGACAACGTAAATTGATATATTGAAAACCGTTTTCTCAATCGCGACTAACGCGATAAAAACGGATATAAAATAAGCTGCTCTGAAATTAAAATATCAGAATGCAATTTTCTCTCCCCGAAGCGCTCTGCTCGCCAATGCGGCGCGCTCTCCCTTGGTAAGTCGGGATACGTCAAATCCACTGTCCGAGTGTCGTTCGGACACGGCGTTTTCATTGGCGCGTGACTTGTTCGCTATAATTCGCGAGGTAATTCTTTGCTCCGCCTCGCGCTCTATTCTTTCTCGCTCCGATATGACCAGAGCATCAAGCTCGGCTATTCTTGCCTCGCTCTGCTTTGCCGTCTCTTCCATATCGCGAAGCTTGTCCTCAAGCGCCTTGTACTTCTTGAAGCGCTTGTTTATCATTTTTTGCGTATCCTCGGTGTAAAAGCTTTTGAATCTCGTACGGATAAGCCGCTCGTATTCTGCTCTCTCACTCTCAATATCGATTTTGTCTGATGCCGATAAGTCCTCACCGTCATCGTTCGATACAACGTCCAAGTTGTCCTCGGGAAATACTGTGTTTTCTTCCGCGGTGCTTACCGCCAATTCATTTTCCATAAAAGTCAAATGTAACCTCCTTAAATTTATTGCGGGAAAATGCCGTTCGTCTGTGTGACCTCACGCGGAGCATTTATTCTCCATCGCCAGATATTGTCGTCAACCCCGACGTGTTCCGGATAGGTCGATTGCATCTGCAAAAGCCCAATGCACGCCTGCTTCATTGCCTCCTCGCCGCATTGCGAGCACTCAATGTCCGCAAAGCCCGATCTTATGGCTCTTATGTCAAGTCCGCCGCCAAAATTGGCAAGGTATCCCGTAAGAGCATAAAATATTCCCGATACAGCCGCGCAGACTATATCGTCACCGCCATGGCTGTACTCCGCGTGTCCGGAGACCGTCAGTCGCAATCTCTCACCCTCGCGGCAAAAGCTTGCCCTTATCATGCAGGTGCAGAATCGGCGTCCGCTTTATCGATCATGCGACGAAGCGACGATTTGAGCCGTCCTATGCCCTCGAAGTCCATAAGATCAAGCATCATAAGAGTCTGTTCCGCCTTTTCCTTGCTGAACGCATCTGCATCATAAAGTGCCTTTGCGAATTCATTTCTTTGTGCCGCCTCGGTGGGACTTTTCTTGACCGCGCTTATCTCAATGTCAAAAAACGGCTTGTGGGAATCATCTCCACGGAGCTTTTTTCCCGAAAAGCCCGAATACGAGAGCTCTCCGCTCTCCCCGACTATGCGAAAGGTTCTTTCGCTGTCGTAAAACTGTCTTATCAACTCGATTATTATTGACACGATGCGCACGTAAGCTCGATAGCTTCCCTCGATACCGTCACGCGAGGACTTTGCCCCCGCCTCGCGCAATATGCTTATAGCGCTTGCGGCGGTAACTCCGCCTGAAATTCCGCCCTGCGATACGTCGCGAGAGCCGGTTATCTCCTTAAGCTCGTCTATCTTCATGCGCTTTACGTCAATGATAGAGCCGTCCATGCGCGCTATCTCTATCTGGCGCAGCTTTTCCTCGTCGATATCTCCCTCGACCTCAACGATACTGCGGTCAAGATCAAGAAATTCCTTTTCATTGACTCCAAGACTGCGCTTCGCCCAGAATCTGACACGTGATGCCCAATCGCTGTAAGCCATAACGTTATCGTCAAGCTTGTTTATGTATCTCTGCACGCTATCTCCTATGGCAATCATACCGAAGCCGCAAAGACCGTCGTTACGGGGATACATTCTGTCAAATACCACAGGATAAAGACCGTGCTCGTACCAACCGATGCGATTATAGGCAGGATCGTTTTCCGAGCTATAAAGCACGCACTTGCCCGAGAATTTGCAATAATGCAGTATCGCATTTCCCGACGCATCGTACCTTTTATAGTACCAATCGACGACCGTACATCTTCCGTCGTCAGTGGAATATCCGAGAGTCGCGCTTACCGCAGTGTCAGCGGCGCGCTGATCCTCATATTTGAAATGAGGATATCTCATCTCCAGCTCGTTGACGTCTGCCGTAGCAACGATGAAAAGATTTTTACTGTTCTGAATATCGTCAATTCCGCTCTCCCAGAATATGTCGTCAACTCGCAAGGAGCGTATATCTATATCTCCAAGACCGCCCATGAGTGCTCCGTTCCAGAAAACTCCGTATATAGCCGTTCCGTGCTTCAGCTTTTCCCAGGAGTTATCGGAATATATCTGCTCAAAGTTGCATCTCTGCATTATCACGGGTATTATCCGTGATAGCATATCCGCGTCCGCCTCGTCACGCTTTTCGCGCGGCAAGCAGACCGCGGTTGGTATATTGTCGATAATGTCTGCGTGCTTATTGACGATACTGTTGAATATCCATGAGGACGATTCGCCCGACGCATACACGCTTTTCCACACTCCGCGCTCATTTGTCAGTATGCTCTCCGCCTCGCGCTTCGCGCGCTTATATTCGCCAAGTGTGATTATCGCCTGCTTGACGTCCGGGGAGAGCGCTTTTTTATTATGTTTCATTTTGTTTTCGTTTCCTTTCGTTCGATTACGGCTTACGCCGTACTTATAAGGAGTATCTCGCCCTGACGGCATATGCGCCACGTCCCTGATGTGCCGAAAGCTCAAGCGGATCATCTGACGGCATGATAATGCCCATGCGCTCACGTTGCGGCATTGGGATAGGGTGCTCCATACATACATACCGAAGCTCATCGTAAATATGATCCTCTCCCGACGTGTCAACGTCCTCGACGTCTGTTGAGTCGTAAACAAGACACGGGAAGGTGCGTATGAACTGTCGGCAGGTGGAAAACACGTAAAATCCCGCTTTTCCCTGACCGTCAAAGGCAAGCCGATTGTGTATCTGCTGCTTGCCCGCAATACGCGAGTTGTCGGCTCTGTCCCAATACACACCTTGCTTCTCCATAATGCCGCCGATGCTCTCACCGCCGTTCTTTTGATATATTGCGGGGTCGGCGACGCCTCGGATAATTCTGCCCGAAAGATTTTCGTCCTCGCGCTCTATCCGCCTTATCTCCGACGCGATACGCGCAGCGTCCCATCTGACGCCCTCATTGGGAGTTTTGGTACAGCCGTAAAGCTCACGTATCCGATAAAGCGTTCCCTCTCTGTCACACGCATACCAGCCAACCGAAAAGGGTCTTGAATATCCCCAGTCGAAGCCGCGTATGATTGCCCAATCGCGAGGTATTTTGAAGGGCGCGATAACGTGAGTATTGATTCGATCGATATATCGGTCGGGATCGTTTCTCCATTCGGTAAACACCTGACCCGAAAATCCGTTCCAATCGCCGTACAAAAGAGCCGCGCGCTCCGCCTCGGGTAATGATGCAAGGCGTGTAAGGTAATCCGGATCGTTTTCGAGCAATATTTTGTTGTCAAAGACCGTTGAAGGCACGAATATGCGAGATTTTTTGCGTATCTCCTCGCGTCCGTCGGGAAATCTGACCGCAACCTCCTCCCAGATGGTAGTCATGGGCGGTGCGGGCGTGATAAATCTCTCCTTCACCCAGCCGTGTCCGATACCGCCGGGGTTTGCCTGCGCACGCATATAGCAACGCGTGCCGGGACCGCTTGGTCGGTTTCGGGAAAACAGATAGCTGTATTCGTCATAGGTGAACTGTGTAAGCTCGTCGAAATCTATAAAATCGTACCGCTTACCCTGATAATTGTATCGGTCGGCGGTGTGAGCCAACGAACCGAAATATATCTTCGCACCCGACGGAAATTGCCAGAAATGCTTTGACTCATTATAGGTCGCCGCCCTGCAAAAATCAGAATATATGGTATGCGAGCGATCTATCAGCTCCGAGAGCTGTGGATAGGTCTTTCTGAGTATAAGCCCCCTATAATGAGGAATATGTATCTGTCTGAGCGCTTCGGCAAGCGCACAATCGCTCTTTCCGCCACCTGCCGCACCGCCGTAAAGTGCCTCGTCTTCAAGTCGGCGCATAAAATCCGCCTGTCTTGGCTGGGGACGCCACACCGAACGGCGATATTCCGTAATATCCTTATTATACATACTGTCTATTCCGCCAATACCGTATATGACGTCAGGCGTCAGTCACGGTATCTATCATATCCGCCGAGGGTATCTCGACGACTCCCCAGACACCGTCGCTCTCCTCATCCTGCTCTCTTTCGGGCTTGTCCTGCCATCGCTCGGGCTGACGGTTTTTGAGCCAAAAGGTTTCTGCACGAAGATCAGGCGGAACGTAGCTCTCGTCAACCGCTACCGCCAGCTCCTCGTACTCGCGCACCTTTTTGCCCGTTTCGGGATCGTATTCCACGCGCTTCAATTTGACCGTTTTGTTTATAGGCACTCGATAGCCCACCGCTTTTTTATAAAGCGCCTCAATGACCGCATAGTCAGATCCCGTTCTGCCAAGCTCAATGGCGGCGCAGAACTGCGGATAGACAGTCTTCCATTTTCGGTAAGTGGAAAGCTCCAGAGCCGATCTTGCGGCGATCTCCTCGTCAGAGAGTCCGTCCTCGGCAAGCCGACGCACGTATTCAAGCCCAAATCTCTCGCACCAACGCTCAAATTTATTTTTCGCCACGCAACCGCCCCATATCGTAATCGTTAGGCGCAACGGTTATAACGTAGTTTTCATTATCCGAGCTGGCTATCACGCGATATTTTCCAAGTATCTCGCTTATCTGACGCTTGGGGATACTGACCGTGCCCCGATCGTCTATAAGCATGGCAAGATACGCGGAGAGTATTACGTTCATACTCTGCTCTGCCTGCGTCTTTTCTCTTTCAGCTCTGATCTGGGAGTTTTTGTGACGCAATATTTTTCTGATTATGTTGATCTTCTTAAACATTTTTTTGAACCGTCCTTTTGCGACAAGCGGAGCTGTCCGCGCCAAATGAAGCGCAGGCATTTTCCGTATCCGCATATTTTCTTTCATAATAGCCATCAAGCGCCAGCTTAAAGGGGCATGCTCTCCACGCCGACGGGTGTCCGCAATAGCCGTACAGTATATCCCTGCGCGTTTGTCTGTCAGGGAAACTGAACCTTGCGCACTCGCAAATCGTTCTCTCCATGCTTCTTGCATCCTTTAAGTATGGGCACATTCCTGCAAATGCCACGATATATATCCTTTCCGCGCGGTAATTCTCGGCAAAAAGCCGCTCCGTCATTTACTGCCACTCCGTTTGCAGTAAAAAATCGGGTCCTGCTCCGCCGCGCTCTGCAAGCAGGTCTTTGGGTTGTTTGTGTTTTCTTAACTCGTTAAGCTTGCTTAATTCTATATTCAAAAAATAAAAAGCCGACAGTCGCCTTTTCAGATATTTAGTCGGACGTATGGGGGATTTGTGGAGCATATCGTCACGGTATCGGTAAAAAGGCGATTTTCCCTTTTATAATGCGAGAATACAGGATTTGGACATTGGTAATTTAACGCGTGTCACTCCTCTGTCATTCACTTAACTGCGCTAATTATAGCACACTTGTTCTATTTTGTCAACCCCAAAATTATATTAAATTTATTTAACTTTTTTTCAAAAAACTGTTGACATTTGCTTAACTGTGTGGTATAATAATAAATGTAAGAAGCAGGATAAAAAAACGGCTCCAAAAATGCTTTCGGCGCCTGATTTTCCGCTCTTGCAACTTTCATCCCGAACGGAGATAGATATGACTGATTTCAAATCACGTTTGGCTCTGGTAATGGCAGAAAAAAATATAAAAGCCGCCGAGTTATCTCGACGGACAGGTATTTCAAAGCCACGACTCAGCCAATATAAAAACGGTGTCTATGTCCCTAAGGCAGATGCAATATGCGCAATGGCGCGAGTGCTTGGAGTAAGCGAGGCCTATCTTTTGGGCAATAGCGACTCCCCCTCTCCCGACATTGCAGCAAATGCAAAATTCAAAGCTTTGCCCGTGGTTGGTGAGATTGCCTGCGGTGCTCCGGTGTTTGCAAACGAGGAGGACGGCGGCCTCGTCTATACTGACTCGGATACAGACGCTGATTTTTGCCTCATTGCCAAGGGTGACAGCATGAAGGACGCCAGAATCAATAACGGTGATACGGTATTCATTAAAAAGTCCGATACCGTGAATAACGGTGAAATCGCCGCTATCATAATAAACGACGAAGCAACGCTTAAACGTGTATACTACTACCCCGAAAGCGCAAAGCTTATGCTTATCCCCGAAAATTCGAGCTACGAGCCGATGGTATTCACGGGCGAGGAGCTTGAAAAAATAAGAATTATCGGAAAAGCGGTAGCTTTTAAGTCCGACATAAGATAACGTCGGTCAACCGATGAAATCTTCGATTACGTCATCTATATGTAAGGAAGATATGCCAAGACGGTTTATCGCATCGCACAGGTCGTGTATTCGGCTGCCGTCGCGAGTGATATCGTATATACATCGCTCTTCCCCGTTTTCAAGACGTAACGAAAGTCCAAAGCTTCCATCCGAGCTTTTTAGGACGCGTGCATTTATCTGCGGTGATTTTACCATAATAATTACCTCTGATATTGATTTTTTATCTGCTGCATAGGTGCAACGTTTATATTATATCAAATTGAAGATAACAGACGAAAATTAAGATTTATCCAATACGGACAAATAACGCCGAAATCAAAGGAATTTCAGCGAAAACGTCTTAAATGTTACGTATATCGACAGTGTTGGAAGAATCAGATTGATATTTCTGTCACAACGCATTGTATTATTTCTTTAATATAATCGTTGTCAGGATTGAGTTTTGCGAGTTAGAATACAAAACGCCGCAAAAATTATAATGATATACAAATAACAATTATTCGGTATGAAGGATCATGAGTAAAACTGACAACAAATCTTGCTCTCAACCGTTGCATAGCGGTCACCGCCAAAGAATGAAGCAGAAGTTTCTCCTCAATAACGGTAGAGAAATGGCTGATCATGAGCTTCTTGAATTATTTCTTTATTACTCAATTCCAAGACGCGACACAAATGAAACGGCTCACCAGATGATCAACGCGATGGGCTCGCTCAAGGACGTGTTCACAACGCCGACGGACAAACTTTTATCCGTCGATGGCGTGGGAAATGAAACGCTGACGCTGATACGCGTAACGCAAGCAATAAATAAGCGGATCAATATGCAAAGATACGAGCCAAGACCGAGATTCAACTGTCTGTCCGCGGTTGGCGAATATCTGACAAAATATTATCGCGGTGCGACTGATGAACAGTTTTGCGCTATGCTGCTTGACAACAGTATGCGTCTGATTGACTTTGTGGCTCTTGAATCGGGCACGGTAAACAGTGTTCCGTTCGATGCAAGAAAGCTTGCAAGAGTAGCACTTGCTCACGATGCATCAAGAGTTATAATCTCGCACAATCACCCGTCGGGAATAGCATTACCAAGCGCAGCCGATCACGAAATAACCGCAAGATCCGAAGCGGCACTGTCCGCAATAGGCATCTCGCTGGTGGAGCACATAATAGTTGGCGAGGTAGGTTACGCGCCCACTATGCAGGCAAGAATGACTGCAATGTACAGTAGCTCCAAATCACGAAACTACGAGGAAGGATTCCTCAGAGAATTTTACAGCAATTAAGTAAGCTCTCCAAAATCCGATCAAACAAGTATATGAAGCGTAAAAAGTACGCTCTAATATAAAAAAATTTTTAAGAAATACATAAAGCGGAGGATTCACAAATGGGAATTTTTGAACACGACGACACAATTGAAGTAGGCGCCAATATAAAGGTCATAGGCGTAGGCGGCGGCGGTAACAACGCTGTAAACAGAATGATCTCTTCCAACATTAAAGGCGTTGAGTTCATCACAGTAAACACAGACAGAATGGCACTCCGTCATTCCAACGCGCCCTCTCAGCTCATTATCGGTGAAAAGCTCACCGGTGGACGCGGCGCAGGTGCAAAGCCCGAGATCGGTAAGCGTGCAGCTGAGGAATCTCTTGACGAGGTAAAGGCACTTCTTCACGACACTGACATGGTATTCGTTGCTGCAGGTATGGGCGGCGGTACGGGAACAGGTGCAGCTCCCGTAGTTGCTCGCGTAGCTCGCGAAATGGATATTCTTACTATCGGTATCGTTACCCGTCCCTTCTCCTTTGAGGGTAAGGTAAGAGCAAGCAATGCCGCAGTAGGTATCGAGGAGCTGGCACAGTTTGTTGACGCGCTCATCGTTATTCCTAACGACAAGCTTCAGGAGGCAAGCGACCAGAGAATCAC
>JAZRFU010000069.1:0-3610 GCA_045643865.1 Eubacteriales bacterium | reverse complement strand
ACGTGCAGGGAATCTGCCGTGGGGTCAAAGCCGATATAGAAGGTCGCCTTACCCTCGTTGATAAGGTTTTTGATCTCTTCTTCATTTGTCACCTGCGCGATAAGACCGCGGGCGACAATCTGTTCATAATTTTTCATTTTGTATCTTCCTTTCAATAATATACATTCCTGCTGTGATTTTATACGCCTCGAGGAGCAACGCTGTATTACGCAGCTTATTGGATGAAAGAAAAAAGCCCTTGCCTGAAAAGCAAGGACGACGGCATATAAAAACACCACGTGGTACCACCTCAATTTATCCCGCAAAGCAGGACCTCAACGACACTTTGGAAAAATGTCGCGCCGATATAACGGTCTGCCCGTCGCCGCCTACTCTTTCCATTTCGGGACGCCACTCGCGAGTGTATTCAAAAACGCCGTGCCGCACCTCTCATCAACCGGTAGCTTTCTGTATGCCGTATCGTTTTTTACTATTCTCGGTCATAGTGTTTAACGTATTAAATCACCTTAATATGCATTATAGCACACCCTTTTTAGTTTGTCAAGACAAATATTTTAAAAAGGGAAGAGCGACAAAGCCGCTCTCCCCGAAAAGTTTATGCTAATGCGAGAGGGTGCACGCGGCATCTTTTCCACCGCAGAGTGACAAGTCCTCGCCTTATGCTTGCAAATACCGTTTTCATATTCAATTACCGCTATCCGATTTGTCGGACCCTCAAAAGTAATACATCCGTCGTCTCTTTTACCGTCTATTGATATTTTTCGCATATGCATTGCTAAATTTTCTCGGTATATATATCCATCATTGTATTTATGTGGAAATATACAGGGGGATATCCGCTTAATTTCCTTTATATTCCTCGGCTTACATATATTGTGGGTTGATGGCATAGGCAAGGTATGGTAAAATAGGATAGTCGAGGACAGAGCGCGCGTCATTACTCGAAAAATCACAGGAAGGAGAAACCAAATCAAATGAATAAATCAAACAAACAAATAATTGCGTCGGCGGTAGCGGCGACATGCGCGGCGGCATTTTGTCTGCCTTTCGGCGCAATAGAGGCGTCCGCAAGCCCGTCCGTACAGGGCGTATCTGTTGAAGCGGTCGCCGAGGAATCAACAATAATAACAGACATAGAAGTGCAGAGCAATACACAAGCGTCCAAATTTTCAATTCCCACAGGGGCTTTCAAAATGAACCTCAACGTAAACGGAAGATCCGTTTTGGCGGGCAGAGTCTTTAATCTCGGTGGAACGACCTACGTTCCCATGTTCAAGTTCGCAGACTGGCTTGGAGTGTTTACATATTCCACGCACGAAAAGGGCGGCGTTATCACGGGAACCGTCGAGGGTAAAAATCTTAAGATAACCGCCACCGAGGGAAGTCTCTACATCTCGGCAAACGGTAGATATTTCTATACTGTCGGCGAGGTGCTTGAAATAGCGGGCGAGGTTTACGTGCCGATTCGCCCTCTGGTCAAGGCGCTCAACTGCTACGTTGATTACGACAGCTCCACAAACTGTTTCGTGGTAAGATCAGGGGACACCTCGCTCTTAAAGCATGATTGGCAGGTATATAATCAGAACGACGTTTACTGGCTCGCGCGCATAATCTCGGCAGAGGCGAGAGGCGAGAGCTTTACGGGAAAAATGGCGGTTGGAAACGTGGTGCTCAACAGAATGAGATCCACTCAGTTCCCGAACACCATAAAGGACGTTATTTTTGATACCAAATACGGCGTACAGTTTTCTCCCACAGCAAACGGCACGATATACAACGAGCCGACCGCAGAGAGCATTATTGCCGCAAAGGTCTGTATCGAGGGATACTCACTTTCAAGCGAGATACTTTACTTTTTCAATCCCAAATACTCGACTGCAACGTGGATAAAGAACAATCGCCCCTACGCGTTCACAATACAAAATCACGAGTTTTACAAATAACGTAAATAGCGAAAAAAACGCCCGATCCTGCATCCGTTCGATGCAGAGATCGGGCGTAATTTATTAGTTTGCGGACATTTCCACGCCCGACAGTGTGCGTAGCATCGTTCCGACGGTGTACATTGCCCTTCCCGTCCTTTTGATTACACGCTTTGCCTTTGCCTGCTTGCTGTTGGTAAGGATTGCAACCGCTCCCGCGCTCGCACCAACAACGGCAAGCGCTATTATAATTCCGCTCTTAACCATTTCACAACCTCCATCGTTGAATTACAAAGATTATGTCCTGATACAGAGTAAATTATTCAAGCGGCAAATTTTACTTTTTAAGTATCAGGCGGTCGTAGTCCTCAATTGCCTGCTTGACAATTTGGCGTGCCTCGTCGGCATTTATGAGAGTTTTTACCGCGGTCTGCTTATTTTCAAGCTGCTTATAAACGGTAAAAAAGTGCATAATTTCGTCAAAAATATGTTTAGGAAGCTCGTCTATCGAGGTTATTCCGCGATACGTGGGGTCGGACATTGGAACTGCGATTATTTTATCGTCAAGCTTTCCGCCGTCTATCATTCGCATAGCGCCGATAGGATATACCTGAACCAGCGTCATGGGGAATATCTGCTCGGAGCAGAGAACGAGAACGTCAAGAGGGTCTCCGTCGTCCGCAAAGGTGCGCGGAATAAATCCGTAGTTTGCGGGATAGTGGGTAGCGGTATAGAGCACTCTGTCAAGGCGGAGCATTCCCGTGACCTTATCGAGCTCGTATTTGCAGCTGCTGCCCTTAGGTATTTCAATTACCGCGGCAAAGTTTTCGGGGGTTATCTCCTCTTTGGGAATATCGTGCCATATGTTCATAGCCGTCCTCCTTTTATTTTTTATTTTTTATTTTTTATTTAACGTAATCAAATTCAAAGCCGTACATTGATACGGTGTCGCCGTCGCGACAGCCCTTTTCTTCAAGCGCGGCAAAAACTCCGCTCTTTTGGAGCACTCTCTGGAAATAGTCGAGCGACTCGTAGTTGTCGAAGTTGATCTGTCCCATAAGGTTGTAGATCCACTCACCCTCGACGGTAAATTTGTCGTTTTCGCGTGTGATCGTGGTCTGCTTGCCCTCGGAAACGAACTTGTCTGCCTCGTCGTATTCCTTTTCGTAAACGAGCACAGGGGGAAGCTTTGACAGACGCTTGTCCACCATTTTTATCATTTCGTCGAGATTTTCGCCCGTATATGCGGAGATATACATCATCTCCCAGCCGTTATCCGCGACGAACCTTTCAAATTTTTCAACGTCGACGACGTCGCGGTCAAGCGAATCGACCTTGTTTGCGATAATTATCTGCGGACGCGTTGCAAGCTCGGGGCTGTAACGTTCAAGCTCGCGGTTTATTGCAATTATATCATCGACGGGATCTCTTCCTTCAAACGCCGAAATGTCAACGACGTGCAGGAGCAGACGGCATCTGTCAACGTGACGAAGGAACTGATGACCGAGTCCCGCGCCGTCAGCCGCGCCCTCGATAAGACCGGGAATGTCCGCCGCAACGAATCCTCTCTCCGCGCCCGTGGATACGACTCCGAGGTTGGGGGAGAGCGTTGTAAAGTGGTAGTCAGCGATCTTGGGCTTTGCCGAGGATATTACCGACAAAATTGACGATTTTCCCACGCTGGGCAT
>JAZRFU010000068.1:0-17910 GCA_045643865.1 Eubacteriales bacterium | reverse complement strand
CTCGATCGATACGAATTCAGGTGCGGTAACGTATATGGTGTACGTACCAACTGCATTGCCGTATCTGACCTCAAGAACGCGGTTACTTGCATTGTTCACGTTCGCGTTAAGCTTGTCAATGTTAGTCGTATAGTCGCTTCCGTCAAGAAGAACGGCAGTTTCCTTGGAGTCGTTATATATACCATATACGGTAATGCCGCTTATGTCAACAGGTTTACCGAACTCTACAGAGTTAGCAACGCCGCTTATAAGAAGCTCGGTAATCTCACAAACCTTAACGGTTTTCTGGGCGGTCTTTGTAATACCGTTTTCCGTGTAGGAAACAGTAAGAGTTACGTTACCTGCAATGTTAGTTGCAATAGGAGTCATGCTGAATCCTGTAACTTCCTTAAACGTGCCGTTTCCGTAATGTGCTATCACATGTACGTCAGATGTGCCGTATTCTCCGTTAAGAAGAACCTCATTGGTATATCTATCGATAGCTATACTGATAAGTGCGGGGTCGGTAAGTGTAATATCGTGGGTTGTGCTGAACGTTCCGTATGCACCGCTGTAGTTAACAGTGATAGTCTTAAGACCTAAGCTGTTCTTATCAATAGATTCTACGTCGGTAGTTATTCCATCGGTAAGCTCAACAGGCGTACGGTTGGTATCATTATATACACCGTAAACCTTCATATTGCTAAGGTCGATGTCGTTACCCGACTGTACGGATGCCGCGATGCCCTCTACGCGAATAGAGTCGACAACGCAAACCTTTACGGTTTCCTCTGCCGTCTTGCCCTCGTAGGTAACGGTAAACGTTACGTTGCCCGCTACGTTGGTTGCGACGTCGGATACTGTAAATCCGGTTATTTCTTCGCTTGTTCCGTTTCCGTAGTGTGCCTTAACAACTATACTGTCCTTGTTATATGTGCCGTTAAGAAGAACCTCGGTATCCCACTTGGTAATTTCAATTCTTTCAAGCACGGGCGCCTGTGCGGAGATGGTGAGTGTTCCCTCAAGAGTGCCCCATACACTGTCTGTGTAGGTTACCTTGAACTCAAGTGTAGCATTTCCGTCTACGTTAGCGTCGATTTCCGCCTTGTTTGTGGTGTACTGACCTTCGGTAAGCTTAATTTCGTCTTTAGCTTCATTGTCATATACTCCCCAGATTTCCATACGGGAAATATCCAATGCTTCGCCTGCGGGCAAGTAAACCGAAACGCCCTTGATAACGATCTTGGTTATTGTGCAGACCTTTACAGTTTCCTGTGCGGTCTTGCCCTCGTACGTAACGGTAAGCGTTACGTTACCTGCTACGTCGGTTGCAACGTCAGATACTGTAAATTCGGTTACTTCCTTGGTGGTTCCATTCTTATACGTTGCTTCAACAACTACACTGTTCTTGTTGTATTCGCCGTTGATGAGAACCTCCTTGTCCCAGCTCTTAATGGTTATACCCGTAAGCGCGGGAGCGGTTGCAGCGACAGTGTGGCTGCCCGAGAAAGAACCGTACATACCGTTATAAGCAACGGTAAGAACCTTCTCTGTGGTTGTGTTGATATCAATTTCGTTGATATTGGTTGTAATTGCGTCCTTTTCAAGCTCAACTCTTGTCTTGGCGGTATCGTCATATACGCCGTATACCTTCATTCCGCTGAGATCAATAGCATCGCCTGAGGGAACAGAGCTTGCAACACCCTCTATTTCAAGAGCCGTGATCTGGCAAACCTTAACAGTTGCTTTCGCGGTCTTTGTGATGCCGCCCTCTGTGTAAGTAACGGTAAACTCAACTTCGCCTGCAACGTTTGTTGCAACGTCAGAAACAGTTGCGCCCATTACTCTCTTGCTTGTTCCGTTTTCATAGGTTGCATATACAACTACGCTGTTCTTATTATAGGGATTGCCTATAAGAACCTCTCTATCGCAGTTGCGGATCTCAATTCCTGTAAGATCAGCCGCAGCTGCATAAACAGTGTGGGTCGTTGTGAACTCGCCGTACGCGCCCTTGTAGGAAACGTTAAGTGTTCTTGCCTCTTCACTGTTGATATATGTTGTGTTCAGCTCCTGGATATTAGTTGTTATGCCATCCTTAAGCTCAACAGTTGTGTTCTTGCTGTCATTATATACGCCGTACACCTTCATGCCGGTAATGTCAATTTCCTTACCGGACTGTACGGAGTTTGCAACACCTGTTACAACGATAGACGTTACCTCGCATACCTTAACGGTGTGCTCGATAGTCTTATTAAGATATGTAACGGTAAGCTTCTGCTCGCCTGCCTTGTTAGTATCTATTGTACCAACTGTAAGAGCAGATGCGCCAACAACCGCGGTCGTTCCGTCGGTGTACTTAACGCTTACGCTGATCTTGCTTGTGTCAAGAGCTGCGCCCTTCAGTATCTCGTTGCTTACGGAGTTTGTTACTACGGTAAGCGTGTCAACGCCAACTACCTTAACGTTAACGGTCGTCTCAAGTCCGTTGTAGGTTACCTTGAGGACCTTGTCGCCGGGGGTTGTTGTGTCAATTGTAGATATTGTAAGATCCGCTGCGGAAAGATCCTTGGGGTCAGTGGTGCTTCCACTGTATGTAAGGATCGCCTGGATCTTGCTTGCGTCGTAGGTTTCGCCAACCTTTACAGAGGTGGGAACCGAACCCGAAAGAACGGTAATTGAAACCTCTCCAACAACCTCTACCTCGTACTGAACGGTGATACCTCTGAACGTAACGTCAAGCTTCTTGACGCCGTAAGAGGATGTGTCGATCGTTCCAACTGTAAGCTGTACCGCGGGAACGACTACGCTGTTTCCGTCAGCATAGGTAACAAGCACCTCAACCTTGGAGGTGTCAAGCGTTTCGCCTACGAAGAGCTTGCTTGCAACAGTTCCTGTTACTACCTTGATCGAGGTAATGTTGTGGATCTTAACCGTAATGCTATCGGTCATACCCTCATAGGTTACAGTGAAGGTCTTGTCGCCTGCGGTCTCGGTATCAATAGTGGAAACCTGAACCTGCTCATTCGAGAGGATCTTCTTGGTTCCGTCGCTGTAGAATGCTTCAACCTGAAGCTCGGAAGTGTTAAAGCTCTGACCGATATACAAAGCGGAAGGAACTGTTCCTGCAACGATCTTAATAGAAGTGAGCGTTGCGGGTGCCTTTTCTCCCTCTTTTACTGTGATCTTGAACGAGGTCGAAAGCTCGCCATAGGTTACAGTTACGGTCTTTTCGCCTGCTGTTGCAGTGTCAACCGTGCTGATCTTTACATCAGCATAGCCGATCTCCTTGGTTGTGTTGTCACTGTAAGTGACCTTTACCTTGATTCCCGAAAAATCGGGCGTATCGCCAACGTTGTATTCGGCAGAAACACTGCCGCTTACAACCTCAATAGCCGTTGCGGTTACTTCCACCTGCGGCTTTGTGCATGACGTGATGCAGAGCATCAACGCCAGAATTGCTATTGATAAAATTAAAATCTTCTTTCTCATTTTGTTTTTTTCCTTTCAATAGGATCTTTTCAAAGTATTCAGTTGTGTCTTTGGCGTTTCAATGTGCCCATCAACGCCTGCTGATATTCTTAGCTGCGGCACCTCCTCAAAAAAATTATTTTTAGAAATATTCAATTGTCATAAATTTATGCGCTTGGCTGAACAGTGGACAGTATGGTAACTGTATCCTGCGCATCTCCTCCGTCGGTTGTGATAACAAATACCTTTATCATTCCGACAGAAGAAAAGCTTACTACGCCAAATTCATCTATTGTAGCACAGCCCTCAGGCGATGCCTGATAGCTGAAATTAACCTCTGTGTTAGTTGCATTTTCGGGATATACGTGGTACTGGATCTGATAACGCACCTCGCCCTTTTCATTCGGCTTGTCGATTACTATGTAATCGCCCCAGGTGTCATTGTGATCGAGTCCCTCGTTTGTGATCTCTACCCTTTCTACCGGTATGACCTCCTCAAACACCTTAAACTGAAGTCCAAAAAAGCTTACCAAAGCCACAGAAGCTATATATATGAGAGCTATAAGTATAATTACTGATTTTTTCACCGTTATTTCTCCTTATAATAAAGCTTCAACATCTCGAAGAATGTATACGTTCTATATATGCACGCCGCGAAAGCTACGATCAAAAGCTTGGTATATACGTTTCCGCTCTTTTCATTAAGCAGTAAGAATACTACTGCCGCAGTTACAAACGAGATAATAAACGCCCAAAGAGTCGATTTCGTTTCATTTGGATTGGAAACCGAGCTTCCCACACTGGAGTAAAGCTGATTCTGGGGATTCATAAGGTCGAGCTGAGCCGAGTAGAACAGATGCGCAATATATATCATAGCTATTGAAGCTATGATCATAACGATCTCGCTCATTTCCAAGGGAAGAGTGAGCACAAGCACACCCATGGTTGCAATTATGGACAAAAGGCCAAAGGTTGCGTTGGGCAAAAGCTTGGTCAGGATAGGCATCGTGTAGCTCGAGGGGAGAGTTTTTATAAGGTAGGAGCTTCTTCCGTCGCGCGAATAAAGACTCGATATCGAGCAGTTGGAGTTCAGCACGACAAGAAGCATTATCAATATATTGAACGCAATTATCATATGATCGCCCATTTCTCTGGTCTTCATCGCATGGAAGATCTTGTTAAGCAGGAAAATGAGCATAGGCACCGAGATAAGAATTCCTACGTTTGTATATATCTCGGTGGTGTTCTTGACTGTTGTCAGGAAATTGGTGTAAATAGAGGACGCAAGCGGTCTTCTGACCTTGTTTTTCTTGGGCTTTACCGCCTTCTTCAAATACTCAAAGGGAGTACTTGCCATCTTATAGAAAAGAGGACGAACTATCAAAAGTCCAATTCCGAGCGATACCGCGGTAGCTCCCACCAAAACGAGGAATCGCATGATCGTGGCATCGGGACGGAAAATCACCGTAAGGTTCTCATTGTTACCCAAAAGCATACGTGTCAAGTCATAAAGCGCGCTGAAATTCTTCGCATACGCTGAAAGGAAATCCTGAATTTCCCAATAAATGACGTCCCACGCTGCCAAAATGTCGATGTTTTCGGGAATAAGAGATATTCCCCAGAAAAGCACAACGGTAGCCGTTGCGACAACCGTCACAAGAGTTGCTATCTGCATCCACTTGTGCTGACGGAAAAAGTTTGCTATCCACATAGCGGGGATCGAGAATATCGCGCCTATCGCAACGGTAAACAGCGATACCAGGATCATACAAAAGAGCATCCACGCATAAGTCCATACCTCATATCCGTGAGAAAGGTAGTACGCAGTGAACAGAGGTACAAGGAACGACAGATTTCTCTTTATCTCAAAAATGAAGAATATAATAAGCTTGGAAAGATATACCTGCAGAGGTGTGCACGGCAGAGTAAGCAAAACCGCGTTATCTCTTGCGTAGTACATCGCCTTTGTAAGTCCTGCCGTACAGGAAATAATAGAAACCGCAAGCATTACCGAGAACACGATGGAAATTACCGTATCCGGAATAGGATAATCAGCAAAGGAGAACAGTCCCAGCTGCTTTGCTACCAGCAAAAACGCGTAGCAGAGCGCGGTAACGGCGGCGAATTTCAAAACCGCTGCCAATACTGCCAAAGCTGTACTGAAGAACCTCGCATTACCGCCTTTTAGGCGTCTGAAGTTCATCTGCTCCTTGAGCTGCATCATTACAAGAATGAACAGACTCTTCATGAATTAACCTCCTCAGTGCCTTCCGGCTCTACATACGGAACGTGCTCGTCATTGTCACCGCTGTAAATAATGTCGAGGTAGTACTGCTCAAGATCAATTCCGTTTTCATTGAGCGCACTCATAGGTGTAAAGGCACGAAGCTGGCCCTTCTTGATAATTGCGATCTTGTCGCAAAGCTTTTCAACGACGTCTATAATGTGAGAGCTGAAGAATACGATATTGCCCTTTGCGGCATGCTCCTTCATGCACTCCTTAACCTCGTGGATACTTGTGGGGTCAAGTCCCGTCAACGGCTCGTCCAAGATCCATACCTTCGGATTGTGAACCAAAGCAGACATAATGGTGATCTTCTGCTTCATACCGTGAGAGTAGGTCTTCATCTGGTTGTCAAACGCGCCTGTCAGCTGGAACAGCTCGACGTATTTGTCGATAAATGCGTCGCGATCCTCACGGCTTACCTCAAAGAGGTCTGCTATGTAGTTTATGTATTCTCTACCTGTAAGGTTCTCGTAAAGTGCGTAATGGTCGGGAACGAATGCGGTATTCATCTTTGCGGCAACGGGTTGCTTTTCAACGTCATATCCGCATATCTCGATATTACCCGATGTTATAGTCTGTATTCCAACCATACTCTTGATGATGGTAGATTTACCCGCTCCGTTGGGTCCAAGGAAGCCGAATATTTCGCCGCCCTTTACCTCAAAGGAAACGTCACTTACAGAATAATGCTTGTTGCTTCCGTATCTCTTGGAGAAATTACGGATAACCAAGCTGGGAGAGGTATCTCCACTTACAGATTCCATTTCGGACTTGTTGCCCAAATATTTTTTAAGCTCTTTTTTCATTCTCTTATAATCCTTTGCTCTATTTCTCTTATCTTCTTCTGCATCCAATGATCTAAACAGAAGCGCCAAAACAAACCATACGCCCAACGAAAGCAGAACGTAAACTGATATAAACAACGCCTGATATATCGGATAGAAAGTCAAGTCGTATCCGTCGACATTTATCGTCCAGACAAGATCTTGGGTCTTTTCTGCCCAGTCACCCAATGTAGAAACGATGAAGTCGCTGTTTATGAAGAAATAGTCGTATTCAACACCGTATTGACCTATAGGGAAACGCGCGGTCATATATGAGTTTGTAAACAACATTGCGCAGAAGTAAACGATCAATGCGATTATCGCATATACCCATTGTTTGAATTTGGGCCTCTTGAATACCTTCAGGGAAACCATAAGGAGCGGCATGCCGAATGCCACGTAGTGGTTGATCCAGAATGAGATTCTATCTGTTCCAATAGCATTTACACCGCTGAGCTCGCCGGGAATGACCATCGCAAACACCGATCCCACAACGTTGATAAACAAGCAGAAGTTGAAGAGCTTCTTCATGTCAAACACCATGCACAGCGGATACAGTATCATTGCCGTGTTACAAAGGTGCAAGGGCCACGAGGGAGCAACCGTAAACAAGTCGGATAAGGATGTGATAGGTCCGCTTACTCCGAGAAGAACCTGATGGTTCCAAATTGCCATATATGTCCAGAAGAAAGCCAATGACATATATGTCAGGATCATGCGATTAACTTCAACAGTCTTATTCTTGAGGAACTGGAATATAACGATGGGAATAATAACCGCTCCGTAAAGCATATATCTATGCTCAGGGGTAAAGTCAAAGAGCTTTATAGCGGGATCTATTTCCACAAAGAACGCCTGCGGAACGTAGCAAGGCATAATTGCCAGTATCGCGAAGACAAGTCCGTATATCCAATTTCCAAAATCAACAAGCTTGTAGGGCACCTCGAAGCGTCCGTCTGCGATAATATTGCCTACCGCAATCGCAATTCCAAGTCCAACCTCTGCCGTTACTATCCAAATGCGAGTGGATTCGGGGCCGAACGCTTCATTTCCCAGCAATGCAATTGCATAGGTCTCGAAAAAGCCCAGAATGACCGCATAGACGGGCAAGGAGAACAGGTTGACGATTCTGCGCAGGGTCTTAAAATTGAAGAAGGTGCTCAACACGGTCGTAAGCATTGCCGCATACGAAAACCAAACCAATATAATAGCAAACGCAGTAAGCTCAGGGTTAGGTCCGTCAACGTTAAAGGGTGATGACGGGTGATCGAGTCCTTTCACGTAATACACCGCTGTCTGCATATAGATATGTCTCAGGAAAGCACCAACGAAGAGTATCGCCGCGAACGGCTTCAAAAATGTAGGTAAGACGCGATTTTTAAATTTGAGTTTCAGCACCACAAAAATGCCGATCATTACAGCGGCAATCGCCAATGCGACCGCCACGGACACTAAAGAAGTCATCAAAAAAGCCTCTCATTCGGATTTATTTTTTACAGTCACACCCGATATGCCATCATAACAATCTCGGCGATGACCGTTCAATTCCCGAACACCGATTTCTCGAAATTCGGGGTTTATCCCTCGCTAAATTAACTTACAGTATTAATTTAACATCCATTATTATACCACTTTTCGACAAAAATGTCAAGCGGGTAAAAATTTCCAGCGCCCTTCGCTACGAGTTCATGCCTTAGTATTATCTCCAAATACGACTTTTTCACTTAAAAACACACCAAAAAATCCCAAAAAATACAACAAACTCCTATTTTCTGCTCATTTTTCGGCTGTAATCGGCGTCACAAACGCATATTTTCCTCATTTTTCGAGCACTTTGGCACATTTTGAAACGCTCATCGGCGGTAAAATGCCGCCCTCGCGAGCAAAAACGCCTGACAATCAACTCTACTCGCAGTAGAGTTGTGCTATCTTAGTAGTAGAACGGCGCTATTTTCAACGTAGAGCCAATTCCCCTAACAGTTTCTTGATTGCTCGCTCCGTATGCGCTATAATTGTATTGTAAAGCCACGCGTGATGCTATTTCTCGCGTGGTCGCTTTATTTTATATGTACAGACACAACCGATCAAAGCTTCAAGATCGGGGAAATAATTTGAATTTTGCTAACACTTATAAAGGAGGCATACGCAACACATGAAAAGCAGAACAACGCAAGCTTCAAGACCTCTGGTGCCCATCTTTTTTGCCACGGACGACAATTATGCGCCGTATCTGGCGGTAGCTCTTCGCTCTCTTATCGACAATAGCAGTGCAGAGCGCGATTATCGAATACACATTCTTTCAACAGGGCTCAACGAATATCACGAGAGTATCCTGCTCGGCATGCAGACCGACAACGTCAGCATCGGATTTGTGGACGTGAGCGAGAAAATGAATTCCATCTGCTCCCGTCTGCATCTGCGCGACTATTACACCTGCGCAACGTATTACCGCTTTTTCATTCCCGAAATGTTTCCCGAATACGATCGCGGGCTTTATCTTGACTGTGACATTGTCATAACACGTGACGTTGCTGAGCTTTACACCTGTCAGCTGGGTTCAAATCTCGTCGGTGCGATCGTCGAGGAGGTCATGACCGACATAGAGATATTCGGTCGCTATTCGGAGGTGGTGCTTAATATACCCAGAAACCGATATTTCAACGCGGGTATTCTCGTCATGAATCTGAAAGCTATGCGCAAAATGAACATTCTCGGTGCTTTTTCCGAGTTGCTCTCACAATACACATATCGGGTTGCGCAGGATCAGGACTATCTTAACGTCATCTGCCGCGGTCGGGTAAAATACATTGATAAAACGTGGAACAAAACTCCTATGCCCTGCAACTGCGATCCCACAAATATCCCTGCGATCGCACACTACAAAATAAACTACAAGCCGTGGAGATACAGCGACGTTATATACGGCGAGGTCTTTTGGAAATACGCCGCTCTGACACCCGTTTACGAGAGCTTGAGTCAGATGCAGGCAAATTACACACTGCAGGAAAAGGCGCGCGATGCGGCTCAGTACGACGCGCTGATTCAATTGGCTGAAAATGAGATTGATTCTGTCATAGCCACCTATCATTCACACTCGTCCGACGATGCTTTTGATTCCTATATAAAGGATTCGGACGAATCGGGCTATGTGATTGCCCTTGACCCTCTTGGCGATATAGTAATTTGTCAAGGTAACACACTGGCGGAGGTAATATAATGGAAATATCAAGGGAACGTCTTGCCGTACTGTCAAAAATTCAGGAGTATGAGCGGCTGGGCCTTTTTGACTGCGATGTAGAAAACGATCCGCCAACTCTTCCACTTGATCCAAGCAAGGTGGACTACGTTGGTAAAAAGCTCTCTACACGCATTGCCTCAAAAATCGCAAACGGATTTGGGAAGCGGCATTTTGAGGGGATGCTGCGTCGCCGGAACGTTATTATAAAGGAGATCCGAGGCAGAGAAAATCTTGATGCCATACAAGACGTCGGCGCACTGGTAACCTGCAATCATTTCAACGCATTTGACAATTATGCCGTATATAAGGCAATAAGACCTATCCTCAAAAAAAGAGCACTTTATAAGATAATCCGCGAGGGCAACTACACCTCGTTCGGTGGATTCTACGGCTATTTGTTCCGCCACTGTAATACCCTACCTCTCTGCTCGTCCATGTCGGGCATGAAGGCGCTCATGGGAGCGATGCACGAGCTGCTCGGCAGAGGCGAAAAAATACTGATATATCCCGAGCAGGGTATGTGGTACAATTACCGCAAGCCGCGTCCCCTGAAGCTTGGCGCATTCCGATTCGCCGCGCGCGACGGTGCGCCCGTTTTGCCCGTTTTTATAACGCTTGAGGATACCGATCGCCTTGATCGCGACGGTATTCCCGTGCAGGCATACACCGTGCACATTCTGCCCGCGATATTCCCTCAAAAAGAGCTGAGCGTGCGTGAAAACACCGAGCGCATGTGCCTTGAAAACTATAAAGCTTGGGTGGATACCTATGAAAAATTTTACGGTGTCAAGCTTGAATACACCACCGAGGGAGGAGAGGTAAATCCGTGTTCTATCTGACAGTAATACTCTTATGCTCGGCAATGATAATATTGAACAACAGCTTACCGTCGTTCACCCCCGAATTGCTGTCGGATAACGCGATCGCGGTAGTGGTCGGAGTAGTAGCGGTCATAGCATTTGACGGGATAACCGCGCTTATCATTCGCCGTCTTATGCCCGAAAAGTGGTTTTCGGCAGATCGCGGCGCATTTGCGGTAAGTGCCAAGGAGCACAAGCTTTATAAAAAATTGCGAGTTAAAAAATGGGTGCGGCTCGTACCCGAGCTTGGCATATTCACGGGCTTTCACAAGGACAAAATACAAAGCACGGCGGACAAGGAATATCTCGGTCGGTTTTTGCTTGAAGCAAACTACGGCGTGATCATACATTTGGCAAATGCAGTTTTAGGATTTGTAATCGCATTTATTCCGCTCTGCTCGGCTCCGTCTGTATGGATACCCATATTTGTCGTGAATTTCATTCTCGGACTAATGCCCGTGGCTATATTGCGATATAATTCATATACTCTGCATAGACTTTATTTAAGAAGCGTAAAAAAATAAAAAAACTCCGTTGAACGCACATTAACGTGTCATTCAACGGAGTTTTTATTATTTGTGTGGCTTTCTGCCGATTATCGACCATAAAGCAACTATCATCTGTCCGGGTATTCCCAAAAGATATACCTGCCATACGTTATAGCCACATGCCAATATGCTCAAATGCACCGCGCAAACGGTTGACCACATAAGCAACGATATTATCAGATAATTGAGTCGGCGATTGTGCCAGATAGAGTTAAATACCAGCCACACCACAAATGAGAAGGCAACCGCCCAGATAAATGCCAGCCAATGCGCGCCGGCGTCCTTGATAGCTACGTCCATAACGATAAACGCCAAAGTCGCCACTACCCACACGAGCAAAACACTCATTCCCGTTATCATGGCTCGGCGGCGCTTTATCATAGCCACGACCGAATCGTCGGTCTTTGCCGAGGGGCCCGCAACGGTCTCGTGCTCGCCCTCACACAGATAATCAAGCGTAACGCCGAAAAGATCTGCGATGGCTTTAAGAACCGTTATATCAGGGACAGACTCGCCTCTTTCCCATTTAGAGATTGCCTTGTCCGAATAATTCAGCTTGGCAGCAAGCTCTATCTGCGTCATTCCGTTGGCGCGCCGAAGCTCCACTATATTTTGTGAAATTATAAGCTTTATATCTTCCATATGTATCTCCGCGCTCAATCCTTTTTCTTTTTACGGGAAAGCTTTGTTCCAAGTATCACGTAAAGCCGGACGAGCGAATGAGCGGCGATTGCCATAAAGCAATATACGCGATACGGCACGCCGTTCATATTTATTTTCTTGTCACCTCTGTAAAATCCGGTAAGCTTGCCGAGAATGTCCGAATCCGTGATTCCGTATTCCTTTGCAACGCAGTTATCTCCGCGTATCACGTAGGAATCGGGAAGGACCTTGATAACTCGGTGTAAAACGTAGTCCTCGCCCCTCTTATACAGCGCGACGTCATATTTTTTAAGCCGTTCTGTAACCGACTCAACTATTATGGTGTCGCGTCTGTCTCGGAGCATAGGCATCATGCTTACTCCCGACGTAGTACTTGTATATACACCGCCGTTATTGAGCACGTCCTCTATTTTTACCTGATTTATCATAAATCAACAAATCCGTTTTCGCAAAGTGTTGTGATCACCCTGTCAACGTCCGTCTCAAGATTTGCGCGCTCAACCTCATATTTAGCAAACATAAGCTCGCATATCTCGTCACGCGTTTTTCCATTTTCAATATGCTTCCATATTTCTGCCGCCGACTCGTTGAGCTGGACCATTCCACGAAAATTCTTGCTTGCCTCGCCCACCGCGATGACCACGTTATTCCCCATAACGCTGCGCAATACAAATCCGTCTTTTATTTTCATTTGGGTTATCCCCTTTCATCAAAATCAATTAATCAAGTGCCTCGAACTGTTCAAGTGCCGACTTAAAGGACGCCATGCAAGCATCAAAAGCGTCCATATGGGTAAGGTCAATGCCCGCAAGCTTGAGAAGCTCTACGGGACTGTCGCTGCCGCCGCTTGAAAGGAACTTGAAGTAGTCCTTAACTGCCGCCTCGCCCTCGTTGTATATTCTCTCGGCGATAGATACCGCGGAGATGATACCCGTTGAATACTTGTAAACGTAGAAGCCCCTGTAAAGATGAGGAATTCTCGCCCACTCGTATGCGATCTCGGGATCGGAAACCACGCTTCTGCCGTAATACTTCTTGTTAAGGCCGTGATAAACCTCACAAAGAGCATCCTTGGTGAGCGGCTGGCCCTTTTCTGCCATATCGTGAGCGATATATTCAAACTCGGCAAACTGTGTCTGACGGAACAGAGTGCCCTTGAGCATATCCATATAGTACGAAAGCAGATATTTCTTGAGCTTTACGTCGGTCGTTGTTTTCATAAGATATTTGAGCAGGAGCACCTCGTTGACGGTACTTGCAACCTCTGCAACGAATATCTTGTAATCCGCCTTTTCCTGCGGCTGATTTTTCTCGGAATAGTAGGAGTGCATAGCGTGACCAAGCTCGTGAGCTATGGTGAACACGTCGCCCGTGGTCTTTTGATAGTTGAGCAGAACGTAGGGGTGTTTGAGTCCGAATACGCTTACCGAATAAGCTCCGCTTCTCTTGCCCTCGGTCTCCTCGACGTCGATCCAACCGTTATCGTGCGCCTCGTCAAGCAATCTCGCGTATTCCTCGCCCAGAGGAGCAAGTCCCTCCTTGACTACCTTGTACGCGTCCTCATAGTCAAGCTTAAGCTCCGCGTCCTCAATGGGAGAAACGTAAACGTCATACATGTGCATAGACGAAAGTCCCATCAGCTTTTTCTTGTCGCGATAGTATCTGTGCAGCAGGGGCAAGCCCTTCTTGACGCTGCGGAGCAGGTTCTTGTAAACCTTTACGTCAACGTCCTCCTGATGCATCGCCATTTCAAGCGAGCTATTATATTTTCTCGTGCGCGCAAGGAACACGTCCTTCTCTACATTACCGACGTAAGCGGCAGTTATGGTATTGATAAGACCGATATATGCCTTGTAGTAGGCGCGGAACGCGTCACGTCTTACCTTGCGGTCGGGCGAGTGGAGCAGAACTCCGTACATACCGTGCGACAAGGTTACCTTTTCTCCGTTCACCTTGATGGTGGGATAGGGGAAATCGGCGTTGTCTATCATGGAGAACACCTTGCTGAAGCCCCCGAATATGGTGCTTTCCTGCGCGAGCATTGCCTCAACGTCCTTGGAGAGCACGTGGGGCTTGTTTGCGATAATGCGGCGCAAGCTGTAATCGTAGTCACTGAACTTGGGATCCTTAACGAAATCCTCAAGCGTAGCTACGGGAAGCGCGGTCAGCTCGGGGCTGATGAACGCAATATTGCCCATAAGCTGCATTTCGAGCATATCAACGCGCGACATAAGTGCGGCAGATGCGCTGTCGCGGGTATCCTCGTCGTGACGCATAAATGCGTAAACCGCAAGACGGCTAACGTCAAGCATTACCTCGTTAAGCGCTTCAAGGCACTCGAAAAGCGTGTCCTTATCGGAGAGCTTGCCCTCGTACTTTGAAAAGTCGAGCTTGCCGCTGACAGTGGCATAAGTGCTCTCCCACTCCTCAACGCTTGCGAATATATCTTCAAGATTCCATTTAAGATTTGCAGGAACGTCCTGTCTGTTTTTTCCCATTTTCATATCCTCCTTGATGGGTTACAAACTATACATTATATATTATAGCACGGAATGTTGTCAAATTCAAGATTAAACGTCCACTTTTTTATCAAAGTTGGACTTTTATGGCTTTTAGGGGCAAAAACTGTTGACTCTGCGGCGAAAATCTGCTATAATATCATATTATATATGAATTTTCCCGTGTTGGAGGAAAAAATGAAGAAGCAGAGCTACATTCCCGACGGATACAAGCCGTCGCTTGACGCGTACGACACACAACGCGCCATCGCGTTTATAAAAAATACGTTTCAGGACGAGTTTGCCTCGATACTCAACTTAAAGCGCGTTTCTGCGCCGCTTTTTGTCACCGAGGAGAGCGGACTTAACGACAACCTCAGCGGAGTTGAACGCCCCGTTTCCTTTGACGTGCCCGCCATTGGACTTGACGCGCAGGTGGTTCATTCTCTTGCGAAATGGAAGCGTCTGGCGCTCAAAAGATACGGATTCAGCATCGGCAACGGTCTTTATACGGATATGAACGCGATAAGACGCGACGAGGAGCTTGATAACGTGCACTCGATCTACGTTGACCAGTGGGACTGGGAAAAGGTCATCACCGAGGACAATCGAAATCTCGAATATCTTAAGCTCATCGTGCGCTCCATCGTACGCGCGATATGCACGACGAACGATCTGCTCCACGTCCGTTACCCCCAGCTTCAGACCTCGCTCTGCCCCGACGTTTCATTCGTGACGACGCAGGAGCTTGAGGATATGTACCCCGACCTTGACGGTTCGGCGCGCGAGAACGAATACCTGCGCGAGCACAAAACGGCGTTTATAATGCAGATAGGCGGAAAGCTGCGCTCGGGCAAGCCGCACGACGGCCGCGCGCCCGACTATGACGACTGGCAGCTCAACGGAGACATCTTTTTCTGGGACGACGTGCTTGGACGCGCGCTTGAGATCTCGTCAATGGGAATACGCGTTGACAGTAGCGCGCTTGACCGTCAGCTCACGCTTGCGGGCTGCGACGACCGTCGCTCGCTCCCCTTCCACAAAATGCTTCTGAACAATGAATTGCCGCTCACAATCGGCGGCGGTATCGGACAAAGCCGCCTGTGTATGCTTATGATGGGCTGTGCGCACATCGGCGAGGTGCAATCAAGCATCTGGGACGAGCACACGGTAAAGGTCTGCGAGGAGCATAACGTTCCGCTGTTGTAACGGATTATGATTGAATATAATAAAAAACTTACTCCGCTAACAAGGACATTAAGAAAAAATATGACCGCAGAGGAAAGGCACTTGTGGTATGATTTTCTAAAAAAGCTCCCCTTCACAGTGCACCGTCAAAAGAACATACACAATTATATTGTGGATTTTTATATAGCTGACAAAAAACTCGTAATTGAAATTGATGGAAGACAACATCGCCTTCCCCCACACATTGAATCTGATAACATACGCGATAGTGAATTGGCTTTAATTGGAATTCATGTAATAAGATATTCAAACAATGATATAAATAACAATTTTGATTCGGTAGTTAACGATATTTTGCATTATTTGGAATTATCAATATCGGATTTGAAATAGTTAGTTTAAAAAATTCAAATTAAAAATTCGACTTTTTGTCCAACGATTTCTTGTTTTTCTATAATCGTCACCCTTAAGCTCGCCTTCTCTTGCCAGAGAAGGTGGCGCGAAGCGACGGATGAGTAGAAGATTAGCGTCTTTTGCCGTCTATATTGGTGTCAAGTGACGTTTATTTTGCTCACGCACCTTTAACGATAGACACGGTGGCGTGTTCGCCTCATCCACCACTTACGTGGTCCCCCTTCTCCAACGGGAGAAGGCAAAAATACAAATGCAACGGAGATATAATTTCCTGCTAAATGATCTCAAATAGAGAAAACCCGCAACGACCGTTGCGGGTTTTACTGCTTTTATAGATTTATGCTTTGGAAAGCTCTCCAAATGAGGTCTGCGCTGCCTCGGGGGAAATATTACATTCGAGCAAATAAAAATTCACCCTCGCGCCAAGCAAATTCATAAAATCAAGCGTTTTTTCTCTCGCCTGCGAGTTCATAGGCAAATAAACCTGATGAATCAGCTCGCCAAAGAACTCCGGCGGCTCGACTCGTCTGATAGAATTGCTCTTTGAGCGACGGATAATACATATTCCGCGCAGCTTTGAGCGAGTATTGACCTTCATATCCTCCTTGCCCGCCCACGGAGTTGAACAAACATACACTCCGTCACGGAAAAAGCGGATTATCGGCTTATCGCCGTTGATTATACTCACCCTATCGGGATAATTTTCCATCAAAAGATTGATATGGGTGGTTTTTCCCGTACCCGAAGGAGCGGTAAAGATAAATCCCTCACCGTCGATACTGACCGCCGCACCGTGAAACACCGCGGCATCGAAATGAGGCAGCTGCTCGGCGATGGAACGGTAAATGCATACATCCTCAAGATATCCTCGTGAGAATGAATGTCCATGCACTCTCCCGCTTTCACTTGCCTCGCGCTCGATCTGCTCGTCTGACGTGCGCGCGACTATATCGCATGCAAAGGATGGCTCAACGGCAAAATCCTCGCAATGAAATCTGACGTTAGGATGCTTGTGATTTATCTCAACCGCAAGTCCTGCGATCTCAATATGGGTTTTCTCCATACGCTTACGCGGGAAGCGGGCCAAGGCCCCAATCCTGAGTTGTGTCCTCGTTGTTTTCAGGGATAGTTGTAATCTCGGCAGTATCGTCTCCATCCGCACCAACTATGGGATCACCGTCTGCATCGGTCTGTATTTCTGTTGTCGTTTCCTCGGCAGTCGTAGTTTCCTCCCCCTCGGTTACCGTAGTGGTTTCACCCTCTGTAGATGTACTTTCCTCACTCTCGGTTGCCGCAGTGGTGGTCTGTTCGGTTGTCGGTTCCTCGTCAAGAGAATTATAAACGGTAATACCGACAACGAGCGCGATCACAAGAAGCGCCGCGACAGCGCATATAATAATGATAGTTTTTTTCATTTTTAACTCCAATTCCGCCGCAAGCGGCGGCAAATATTTTTTGAGTTATAGGGGCTACCGCCACAGCGGTAGCCCCTTTTTAAATTTAAGTGGTTTCTTCGTCTTCGATGAAGGGGTAATCCACGTCGGCGAATCCCTCGCTTAAGGTGATTATGTCGTTGTCAACTATATCAACCTTAACTTGGGGGAAAATGTATTGTGCTTTATTCATGTCAACATAACCTCCTTTTTATTACTGTGCTGCCCATTCCGAAAGATTAGCCTCAGTGGTTACCGAAGAACCGCTTGATGTGTCCGTGTAGATCAATGTATCAGTATCTATCAGATTAAGAACCTGATCCTTGTTTGCGCAGAATGAAATAAATCCAACGTCAACGTATTCATCCGTGGACCAGTTATCACTACTCTGAACCACAACGTTCATTCCCTCGATCGTTTTTCCATTTGTGGTGTAATTAGTAGAGTTATTTGTATCAACTACATAATATACCCAGTCGGTATTTGCATGTGCCGCGACTGAAACGGTGA
>JAZRFU010000067.1:0-4465 GCA_045643865.1 Eubacteriales bacterium | reverse complement strand
GTCTGGTGCGGTATCAGGTTATAGCTCTGGAACACGAATCCGATAGAGTGATTACGGTAGGAATCCCAATCACCGTCATCGAAGGTCTTTGTGGACTTACCGTTGATTATCAGATCTCCGTCTGTGTAGCGGTCAAGTCCTCCTATGATGTTGAGCAGGGTAGTCTTTCCGCATCCCGACTGTCCAAGAATTGAAACGAATTCGTTCTTTCTGAATTCAAGACTGACGCCGCGGAGAGCTTCGACGGTAGAATTGCCCGTCACGTAATGCTTTGTTATGTTTTTTAATTTAAGCAATTTACATTCCTCCACGAATAAACAAAATTTTTTCATTCTAAATTTTAGCACGGTTTTGTAAACTTAATATGAATACCTCACCCCTAAATAAGCCGTTTTTCTGATTTTTTTGTGAACTTTAGGAGATTTTTCTAAAAAATGTAATATTATACTTAAATACTTGATTTTGTGACGGAAAGATGGTATAATTAATCGTGTTGCGAGAATGAGATATCATTTGTGCTTCGCAACGGTCATTTTGGACTTGGAGGCAACCTGATGAAGGCAGTTTTTCATTTTTTGAAGCGTTATAAGCTGGAGTGCTTTGTGGCACCCCTTTTCAAGCTGCTTGAAGCTTGCTTTGATCTACTTGTGCCGATAGTAGTAAAGTCCATTATGGACGTCGGCATCAAAAGCGGCGACGTTTCTTACATAATAAATGGGTGTCTTATTCTCGTTGCGTTGGGAATCGTCGGACTTACCTGCGCGCTTATTGCGCAGTATTTTGCGGCTCGCGCGGCGGTAGGAGTGGCAACAGGGCTTCGTCACGCGGTATTTTCTCATTTGCAGAAGCTTTCCTATTCGGAATCGGACAAGCTTGGTAAAGCATCTATGATAACCCGAATGACAAGCGATATAAATCAACTTCAGTCGGGAGTAAATATGGCGTTGCGCCTCTTTTTACGCTCACCTATCATAGTTTTTGGCGCAATGATAATGGCGTGCATTATAAGTCCCGAATCTCTGGCTATATTCGCAATTGTAATCGCGACGCTCTCAATAATAGTATTCGGCATTATACTCGCAGGAATACCTCTTTATAAAAAGGTACAGTCGAAGCTTGATAAGGTCACGGGAATTACAAGAGAGAATTTAAGCGGCGTACGCGTGATTCGCGCATTCAATAAAGAGAACGCGGAGATAGACGAGTTTATGGACGCCAACAACGTCCATACCGACGTGCAGAATTTTGCGGGTAAGATCAGCGCGCTTATGAATCCGCTTACCTATGTTACGGTAAATCTCGGCATTATCGCCGTGGTATACGTGGCATCAATACAGATAGACGTCGGAAATCTCACACAGGGTGAGCTATTTGCGCTTTATAACTATATGTCGCAGATACTTGTCGAGCTTGTTAAGCTTGCCAATACGGTGTTCCTTATGACAAAGGCAGCGGCTTGCGGTCATAGAGTGCAGGCGGTGCTTGACACCCCGACGGGCATGCAGGTATTCGATAGCCAAGATAAAGCTGAGCAGGGCGAGGAATACGCTGTTGAATTTAACAACGTAACGCTGACGTACGGCGCGGCAGGCGCTCCCTCACTTGAAAATATAAGCTTCAAGGTAAAGATGGGCGATACCGTTGGAATTATTGGCGGTACGGGCAGTGGAAAGACCTCGCTTGTCAATATGATACCCAGATTTTACGATGCAAGCGCGGGCGAGGTGCGCGTGTTTGGAAAGAACGTAAAAGAATATGATCCCGAACAGCTGCGCCGCGAGATCGGTATAGTTCCTCAAAAGGCAGTACTGTTCAAGGGAACTGTGCGTTCAAATCTTGAGCTGGGCAGGGAAAATGCAACGGATGAGGAGCTTTGGAGCGCGCTTGAGATCGCGCAGGGCAAGGATTTCGTTATGGATAAAGAGGGCGGACTTGATGCTCCCGTGGAGCAGCTCGGCCGCAATTTCTCGGGAGGACAAAAGCAGCGTCTTACAGTAGCGCGCGCAATCGTTCGCCGCTCACCCATAATAATTCTTGACGATAGCGCATCTGCGCTTGACTTTGTAACGGAATCCAAGCTTCGCCACGCTATTGCGGGACTTGATTATAACCCCACGGTGTTTATCGTGTCACAAAGAACGTCATCAATAAGCCACGCAGACCTTATAATCGTGCTCGACGATGGCAGAGCGGTCGGAATGGGTAGCCACGACGAGCTAATACAAAGCTGTGACGTTTATCGCGAAATATACGACTCTCAATTCAAGGGAGGTGAGCGATAATGGCAGCTTCCAAAAAGAGAAACACAAAAACGGCTGACAAGAAAGATAAATTCGACACGGTAACGGTAGGCAAGGTGCTCAGATATCTTGAAAAATACCGAATACTGTTCATTATATCCCTTGTTCTCGCCGCGACAATAGTAGCTACAACGCTTTACATTCCCATTTTGGTCGGTCAGGCGATAGACCTTGCTATCGGTCAAGGACAGGTGGATATTGAGGGAATAATCAATATTCTCATACAAATAGGCATTTTGTCCGTTGTAACGGCGGTTCTCCAATGGGTGATGAACGTGTGCAATAACCGCATTACGTTTGGAATAGTCAGAAGATTGCGCCGCGACGCGTTCAAAAAGATTCAGTCACTTCCGCTTTCGTATATTGACTCGCACCCCGTTGGCGATACGGTAAGCCGCGTTATCAGTGACGTGGATCAGGTATGCGACGGACTGCTTATGGGCTTTTCGCAGTTTTTCACGGGAATCCTGACCATAGTCGGCACACTTGCGTTTATGATATCAATAAACCTTACCGTAACCGCAGTTGTAGTAGTTGTAACTCCGCTTTCACTGTTTGTGGCGGCATTTATCGCCAAAAACACACACTCGCTTTTCAAAAAGCAAGCAGAGACGAGAGCCGAGCAGACCGCGCTTATAAACGAAATGATAGGCGAGCACAAGACAGTGGCGGCATTCTCCTACGAGGATAAGTCCATAGAGAGATTTGACGAGATAAACATCAGATTGCAAAAATGCTCGCAAAAGGCGCTTTTCTATTCGTCACTAACTAATCCGTGCACTCGCTTTGTAAACAATCTTGTTTATGCGGGTGTGGCGCTTGCGGGAGCGATAATTTGTATAACCAGCGGCGGTGCGCTCTTGACCGTCGGTGCGCTTACAAGCGTTCTTAATTACGCAAATCAGTACACAAAGCCGTTTAATGAAATATCAGGCGTTATAACCGAGCTGCAAAATGCTTTGGCGTGCGCGGCAAGAGTTTTCGAGCTTATTGATGCCGAGCCGCAGATCCCAGATGCCTCCGACGCGCACGCGCTTGAGGAGAGTGAGATCAACGGATGCGTAAATATCAGTGACGTTGAATTTTCATACTCTCCCGATCAAGAGCTTATAAAGGATTTCAATCTCTCCATTGAAAAAGGACAGAGAGTAGCGATAGTCGGTCCTACGGGCTGTGGAAAGACCACAGTTATCAATCTTTTGATGCGATTCTACGATGCACAAAGCGGAAGCATAGAGATAAGCGGATATGACGTAAAGGATGTTACCCGTTCCTCGCTCCGTCGCTCCTATGGAATGGTTTTGCAGGAAACTTGGCTCAAAACGGGCACGGTACGCGACAATATTGCCATGGGACACCCCGATGCTACCGACGAGGAGATAGTCGCGGCGGCAAAGAGCGCACACGCGCATAGCTTTATTCGCCAGCTACCCAACGGTTACGATACTGTGATCGGCGAGGACGGCGGGGTGCTTTCACAAGGACAAAAGCAGCTTTTGTGTATAGCTCGCGTTCTTTTGTGTCTGCCACCCATGCTTATTCTCGATGAGGCGACCTCATCTATAGATACTCGAACCGAGCAGAAGATACAAAACGCGTTTGCCTTTATGATGAAGGGCAGAACGTCGTTTATCGTTGCGCATCGACTTTCAACCATAAAGGAAGCAGACGTCATTCTGGTTATGAATAACGGTCGGATAGTCGAAAAAGGCGATCATGAAGGACTGCTTAAAAAGGGCGGTTTTTATTCGCAAATGTGGAATAGCCAATTTGATGGCTGACATAATAATTAAAACAGGCATTTGGGGGTCAAATGCCTGTTTTTTTGTGTGAAAAATGCCATAAAATTTTAGAAATCGGTTGACTTTTGATATGGGGTATGATACAATGGTAAAAAAGGGATTTCCCTTTTGCAATAATGAAAAAAATGTTCAGATGAATCCGTTTTATACAACGGTACGGAGGTGCTTATGAACACTGTGGATTTTGAAAAAGCGGTTGAGATTGGCAATGTAAGCTTTGATGCTCCCATTGTGCTCGATAGCGGAGTTTACGACGGTCACGGAATCGTACTCACGGCGCGCGGCGGTATTGTTATTGCAAATAGCAATACGTACCTCAAAAATGTCACCGTTGAGGGTAATATCACCGTCAAGAGCGGCATT
>JAZRFU010000066.1:0-5616 GCA_045643865.1 Eubacteriales bacterium | reverse complement strand
CGCTTAACAGTATTTCAAAGTGGAGCGCGAGAAATCTGCCCAGCTTCCGCGATTATTACGCGAAAAACGGCAAGCTTGCGCCCAATATGGTCCACGGCTTTGCTTATCTTATAAACCTTTACAAGAGAGTCGTTAAGCGCGACGGAAAATTCTTCGTTATGCTGCCCTCGCGCGAGATCGAGCTTGTTGACAACGCGGAATATCTCGAATATTTTGCCGCGGGCGGCTCGGTTGCCGACTTTATGAAAAACGAACGCGTGTGGGGCGAGGACCTGACCGCATATAACGGTTTTCTCCAAGCCACGCTTGAAAATCTTGACCGCATAGAACGCGGAGAGTGCTTGATATGATGAAAGACAAAAACACGGTTATAATTAACGAAAAGGACAACGTGGGCGTTCGCCTTATGGGCAACGATGTCATTCCCACGGGACACAAATTCGCGCTTCGCGACATAAATGCAGGCGAATACGTGATAAAATACGGCGAGATAATCGGTCGCGCCACGGCGGACATAAAGATGGGCGAATGGGTACATTCACACAATCTCACCTCCCACCTTGACGAGAGCTTTTCGTACACGTATGAATATTCTGCCAAGCAATTGCCCAAGACGGAGGGATATTTTTTCGGCTACGCTCGTCCGTCGGGTGAGGTGGGTATCCGCAACGAAATATATATCATTCCCACGGTGGGTTGTGTAAATGACGTCTGCCGCCGTCTTGAAAGGGAGGCGCAAGAGCTTGTGGGCGGCTCACTTGACGGAATATTCGCGCTTACGCATCAGTTTGGGTGCTCTCAGCTGGGAGATGACGGAGAAAATATCAAAAAGTTGCTCGCGTCGATCGCACTCAACCCAAATGCCGCGTTTGTTCTTATCGTCGGGCTTGGTTGTGAGAACAACACGCTTGGCGGAATGAAGGAATATCTCGCGCCCTACGGACGCGACAATATCGCGTTTATAAAATGTCAGGACGAGGACGACGAGCATGCGCGCGGAATGGAAATTCTCCGTGAATTTGCCGCAAAAGCAAGAGAAATGACGCGCGAAAAGCAACCCATCTCCAAGCTGACAATCGGACTTAAATGTGGCGGCTCGGACGGCTTTTCGGGACTTACCGCAAATCCTCTGCTCGGTCGCATCTCCGACCGACTTATATCTGCGGGCGGCTCCGCGATACTGACCGAGGTGCCCGAAATGTTCGGCGCGGAGCAGATACTTATGAACCGTTGCGAGAGCGTGGAGATATTTGAAAAATACAAGCGCATGATCGAGGACTTCAAGGAGTTTTATACCTCGCAGGGCTTTCCCGTGTATGAAAACCCCAGCCCCGGAAACCGCGAGGGCGGAATCACGACGCTGGAGGAAAAGTCGCTCGGTTGCATCAAAAAGGCGGGCGAGAGCAAGATAGTTGACGTTCTGGCTTATGGCGAAAGACGCAAAAAGGACGGTCTTTGCGTGCTTGACGCACCCGGAAACGATCTCATTGCCACAACCGCGCTTGCCGCGGCGGGTTGTCAGATGGTTTTGTTTACAACGGGGCGCGGAACACCGTTTTGCACGTTCGTTCCCACTATGAAGATCGCAACCAACACCGCCATAGCCGAGAAAAAGAAAAATTGGATCGATTTCTGTGCTTATTCGATGGATGAGGACGGTCTTTTCGACCTGATAATAAAAACGGCAAACGGAGAATACGCGTGTCTTGGCGAGGACGTGCGCGAGATCGCATTTTTCAAGACAGGTGTAACGCTTTGATTTTACTGATAGGAGAAGCAAAATGAGCTATATAAAGAAGAATTTTTTACTCAAAAGCAAGACCGCGGAGAAGCTTTATTACGATTACGCCGCAAGGATGCCCATTTTCGATTATCATTGCCATCTTCCCGAGCGACAGATACTCGAAAACAAGCCCTTTTCCGATCTTTTCGAGGTTTGGTTGGCGGGGGACCACTACAAGTGGCGTCTTATGAGAAACTTTGGAATTGATGAAAAATTCATCACGGGTGACGCTACCAATAAGGAAAAATTCCTCGCGTATTGCAAAACGCTCGGAAGCGCGTTCGGTAATCCGCTTTATCATTGGTCGCAGGTGGAGCTTGCGGACTTTTTCGGCTGCGAGCTTGAGATAAATGAGAAAAACGCGGAGCGCATATGGGAGCAGTGCAACGCCTATATCGTGGAAAATCAGCTTACGCCCCAAAAGCTCATCGAGAGCTCGAACGTCACGCATCTGTTTACCACAAACGAGATATTCGACGATCTCTCCACCTTTGAGGAGATCGCGAAAAAGGATTATAAATTCAAGGTAATTCCCGCGTTCCGCGCCGATAAGATAATGAATATTGAGGCGGAGCCGTACAATACCTTTGTGGATAAGCTTGGTGAGATTAGAGATATTGGCGCGCTTGAGAGCGCTATCGAGGAGAGATTGCAGGCGTTCATCGAGGTCGGAACAACTGCGAGTGACATTGCGCTTGAAGCGGTCTATCCCGTATCGGATCGTGGCGAGGCGGCGGCAATTTTTGCAAAGCGCAGACAGGGAAGTGCCGTCAGCGAGGACGAGGCAAGGATATTCAAGGGCTACCTGACTTACTTTTTGTTCAAGCTTTACGCAAAGTACGACATATCCACCGAGCTGCACATTGGCGCTATGAGAAATAATAACGCGCGTATGCTCGCGCGTCTCGGACTTGATACGGGCTTTGACAGTATCGCAGAGGATAATAGCATCAAGAACATGTCGCGTCTTTTTGACAAGCTCAACAGTGAGCAAAGCTTGCCCAAGACCGTCGTGTTTAACCTTAACCCCAAGATGAACAGCGAAATAATGACGCTTGTCGGCTGCTTCCAAGACTCCACCGCGCGTGGCAAAGTACAGTACGGGCCTGCATGGTGGTTCCTTGACAACAAGGTCGGAATGGAGCGTCATCTGCTTGACCTTACGGCAACGGGACATCTTGGCACGTTTGTCGGCATGCTGACCGACAGCCGCTCGCTGCTCTCCTATCCGCGCCACCATTATTTCAGACGTATTCTCTGTAACTTCCTCGGTACTATGATGGAGGATGGAGAGATGACGGGTGACATTGAATTCGTCGGCTCGGTCGTGGAGGATATCTGCTATAATAACTCCATAGCGTATTTCAAAATGTAATAACAATAAATAAAAGCGGCTGATTTAATCAGCCGCTTTTTCAATTCTTGCGCCACGCCTTTTAGCGCGAACGAGTTTTATTAAATAGGGAGCGTTCAGATAGGTTATGATCAAGGCAACGTACCCCACGAGATACCAGCCGTAATCTATTTTCAAAATGTTCGCCTGAATGTCTCCGCCGGGCATGAAATACATGGGATCGGCGTGTACCTTCAACACGAATACCTCTAAAAATGCGTACACGAAGATCACGACAAAGCAAATTGCTGTCTTGGGGAAATTTTTGTATTTGAAATCCGTGTATTTCAGCTCAATAAGCGTTATCGACATAATAAGCTGAAGCGCGTGAGTCAAGATTGAATACCAATTTTCAAAGAGCATATACACGTTGTTATATCCCACGCCGGGATAGCAAAAGAATATAAACGAGCATATCAGCGCCGACTGGGCGGCGAAATTATAGAAAAACGGCTTTTTTACGAACACGCACGCAACCAATGCCCAGCACGAAATAGCGCACCACGGCTTTGGAATCATGATCCAAAACAGATTAAGTCCCGCCATTTCGGGCATGTTGAAATGATAAAGCTTTACGCAATACACAAATCGGATCATGATCTCGAAAAACAATATTACTCCTGCGAGAGAGCAAATAATGATTTTTCGCGCCCTGTCCTTGTTTTTTGCGCGCTTTACGGTAAAGTAAAAGCCGAGTATGAGCGTGATGCACACGACCAAGGTCGCGATATGCAAGGCGCCCCATTGATTTGCCTGCGCAGGATTGTCGATTCCTCCAAAGAGCCACTGTGAAAATGTCAAATTAATCGCCTTCTTTCAAGCTTTAAGGGTACATAATGTGTTGATATTGCTATTATAGCACCGATCTCTCGGTGTTTCAATAGTTTTTTTAATTAATTTATCGAAATTTGTAACTTATTGGAACGGAGTTCCGAATATTGCTACCATCAAAGCATACATTAGCGGAATGGATATGACACACAATGTGTGAGATATCATTGCCATGCTTGCGCCCGTTTCGGGATTGCCGCCGTATGCCTCGGGGAAAACAACCGTGTTAAGCCCCAGAGGAGTTGCGGTCGCAAAAAACGTTAGAAACAGCACGTCATTGCCGATTGAAAGACCGAATGCCGTGTTTGCCAAGGACTTCAAGCCATACGTAAACGATACCATCAATACGGGCAGAACGAACAAGCGAAGAGCTGTTGCTACGTAAACCTTTTTCTTTTTCAGCATAGATGAAAAATCGTATTTGGCGATGGTTGCTCCTACAAGCAGCATGGCTACAGGACCCATGCAGGATTTAAGCAAGTCGAGCGCATCTACCACGAAAACGGGGATATGCTCGCCAACGCCGCAAAGTCCCACCACGATTCCCACAAGCATTGAGATCGTGGGGGCGTTTATGAGTCGCCGCCAAAAGCTCCCCTTACCTTCCGTGCTTGGAGTCAGAATACCGATCCCCCAAGAATTTATGAGCAACGAAAACGGCAAATAGAACAGCTTATAGTACGCAAGAGCCACCTCGCCAAACATGTTAAGCACGATGGGATCGCCCATGTAGCCGCCGTTGGCGAATGCCAATGCGTATGTATAAACACCTCGCTCGGAGGATGATTTGTCCTTGATGAAAAATCGCGATAAAAATATTGCAATTATCACGGAAAAAGCAACTCCAACGAAGGACAAAATTATATTTATCAAATGCTCGCCGATGGATTCGACCGTGCAGAAGCGCATCATGGTTGTAAGGCTGAGTGCGGGGCAAAAGACCCACAGCTCCATCTTTGCCATGACTCGACTCGCGCCGTCTGGCAGGATTTTCAGTTTGCTTAGAATAAATCCTATTGATATGCACAAGATCAGTGTCATCATGGGGTTCAGTGTGGCTAAAATGGGTGTCATTATATTTCCTCGTAAAATACATTTGTGAGTTTAGATATTGGAATAATTATAGCACGCGTGTCAATTGTTGTCAAGCAAACGAGCAGCGAAAACAACCGATAGCCAAATGGCTATCATTTGACGAAGGGCTCCGAACCGTTTTCTCGCCACCATCTACCTATAACGAAAAATAACCGATAGCCAAATGGCTATCATTTGACGAAGGGCTCTGAACCCTGCTTTGCCCGCTTTTAGCGGGACAAAGCGCGAGTTTGCTTGACGGCTACGCGCCGTCATTTTGCGCGCTATGCGCTTAAAACCGCAAACGTCGCCGCGGCTCACTGCGTTCGCCGTGGTTTCTCGCCACTTCTGCCGCTGCCGCAAAAAAATATCGGATAGCCAAACGGCTATCCGATATTTTTGGCAGGGGCAGAAGGGCTCGAACCCACGACCCACGGTTTTGGAGACCGGTACTCTACCAACTGAGCTATACCCCTATTTAACAGCTTTTTTCTGCTGCACCTGTGTATTATACCATACAAAAGTTAAAATTTCA
>JAZRFU010000065.1:0-3708 GCA_045643865.1 Eubacteriales bacterium | reverse complement strand
CTTCCTCAACAATGAAAAATATCCCTTCAAGGGCGGATATCCGCAGGGAAAGCAGAACGCGTTTTGTCTTGAAACGCAGAAGATGCCCGACAGCGTAAACCATGCAAACTTCACAAGCTGCACGCTTACGCCCGACGAGGTTTACAAAACGACAACCGTATATAAGTTTATAACAGAATAACGTACAAAAAAATCGGCAGAGGTCTGACCTCTGCCGTTTTTGTGTTTTATTGAAAAATTATCTGTAAAGCAGCTTTCGGGAAAGCTCGATAAAATGCTCGTCCGAGGCGGAATTGATAAATCCTATCTCACCCTGACGCTCCGACGGATTTAACAGTCCGTTTTCTTCAAGACGGCGACGGGTCTGCATCGCCGTGCCGCGACCGCCGTCAAATATCCGAACCGATTGGGGCAAATGCTTGGTTATGGCTTCCTTGACGTGCGGATAATGAGTGCAGCCAAGCACCAAAGCGTCTATTTTCGTGTCATCAAATGGAGAAAAAAGCTTTTTAAGATATTGATCCAGCGCATCACCCTCAAGCTCACCGCGCTCGATAAATTCAACGAGTCCGGGGCAGGGGAGCGGGATAATATTTGCGCCGTGGGAATATTCCTTGACGAGAGAGAGGAACTTTTCTTCCTTTAAGGTCAACGGTGTCGCCATAACGAGCACGGTGGGATTATCAAGCTCCGAGGTGGGCGGCTTTATCGCCGGCTCGATCCCTACTATTATAAGGTCGGGATTTTCGCGGCGCAATACCGAAACCGCAACGCTTGTAGCCGTGTTGCAGGCAATGACCAGCGCCTTGATACCGACAGATAAAAGCAGATCGAGGTTTTTCCTCGTTATATCCAGAACCTCTTGCTTGGATCTTGTTCCGTAGGGCGCGTTTTTCGAGTCGCCGAAGTATATATAATTTTCATTGGGCATAACGGCAACAAGCTCGCGAAGCACGCTTATTCCTCCAACGCCCGAATCAATTACCGCTATCGGCAGAGCGCTCTTTTCATCAATGTTTTTGATTTCCAATTTTACGATCTCCGTATTACTAAATGTAGCGTTTCAGCTCGCACAGATCGTCGTCCGTCGTTGCCCAGCTGGTTGCCAGACGGATAACGGTGTGGCTGTCATCGTATTTTTCCCAGAATCCGACTGCAATATGCTCGCGCAGCTTCTCAAGCTTACCGTTTTCTATGACTATAAACTGCTGATTGGTGGGCGAATCAATGAAAAACTTATATCCGCGCTCGCGCAGAATATCCTTGAGCTTTTGCGCCATATCTATGGCGTGTCGGCTTATCTTCATATAAAGGTCATCGGTAAAGAGCGTGTCAAACTGAACACCAAGCAAGCGTCCCTTTGCGATAAGCGCGCCCTGCTGCTTGACGAGAGTGAGGAAATGATCGGGCATATTTTTCTTTGTAAATACGACCGCTTCACCGCAAAGCGCACCCACCTTGGTGCCGCCGATATAGAAAACGTCGCAAAGACGTGCGATATCCTCAAGGGAAACGTCGGTGTCGTAGCTCATAAGACCGTATCCCAGTCGTGCTCCGTCAAGAAAGAGGGGAATGGAATATTCGCGGCACACCGCCGATATGGCGGTAAGCTCATCCTTGGAGTAGAGTGTACCGTATTCGGTGGGGTGAGAGATATAGACCATACCCGGCTCTGCCATGTGCAAGTGATTTGCGTCGGCATGGAACGTAGCAAGATAGTCACCGAGAGCAGCGGCGTTGATTTTGCCGTTGCTGTGGGGAAGAAGAATGACCTTGTGTCCCGTGTATTCTATCGCGCCTGCCTCGTGAAATCCTATGTGTCCCGTATCGGCAGAAATGACCGCTTGATAACGGTTAAGCATAGAGGATATAACCACGGCATTGGTCTGTGTACCGCCTACGATAAATCTGACGTCCGCATCGGGACAGCCGCACGCCGCGGCGATTTTTTTCATTGCCGAAGCGCAGTATTTATCGCTACCGTAGCCCGAAGCCGCCTCAAAATTAGTTTCAACCAAGCGCTTGAGTATTTCGGGGTGAGCGCCCATTATATAGTCGCTTTCAAATGATACCATAATAATCTCCATTGTAATACGTCGTTATAAAATGATTATATCACATAAAACATCATATTGCAACAGAAATTTGTTAATATATCATCCTTCACCATCCACACTGCGCGATTTTTTTTGGAATATCACGCGCTCGCCGTCGTAGGTGGCGCGGATGAAATCTCCCGATGCAAACTCACCGCGTAAAATCGCATCTGAATAGGGAACCTCCACAAGCTTGGTTATCGCCCGTCGCAGAGGTCGTGCGCCGTATTCACTGTTTTTGGACTGATTTATGACGGCTTCACTGACGCTTCCGTCAAATTCTATCAGAACTCCCGAGTTTTCAATACGGTCGGTGAGTGAGGACAGCATAAGCGACACTATTTTTTTCAGCTCCTCTGTGCCAAGCGGATTGAACACTATAATTTCGTCCACGCGATTGAGAAATTCGGGGCGGAACGCGCGGCGAAGCTCGTCCTCGACGCGCTCGCGTTGACGGTCTGCCTCGCTATTTGTGCCACCCGTGTTGAATCCCAGTCGTCCCACCTCTCCGTGCATTTTTGCGCCGAGATTGGTAGTCATTATAACGATAGAGCTTTTGAAATCCACGCGTCTGCCCTGCGAGTCGGTAAGAGTGCCGTCATCAAGTATCTGTAAAAGGATATTGAAAACGTCGGGGTGGGCTTTTTCTATCTCATCGAAAAGCACAATGGAATAAGGATTTCTGCGCACCTTTTCGGTCAGTATTCCGCCCTCGCCGTAGCCCACGTAGCCGGGGGGCGAGCCAATGAGCTTTGACGCGCTGTGCTTTTCCATGTATTCCGACATATCAAGCCGTATCATCGCGTCCTCGCGACCGAAAAGCGTCAGCGCAAGCGCGCGACAAAGCTCTGTTTTTCCAACTCCCGTCTGCCCCGCGAAAATAAATGAGCCGATTGGACGATTAGGATCTTTAAGCCCCGTTCGACCGCGCCGTATCGCGCTTGCCACGGCAGAAATGGCGTTTTCCTGACCGATCACTCGAGCGGATAAATTTTGCTCAAGAGAGGAAAGCCGCTCGCTCTCGCCCTCAAGCAAACGGCTGACAGGTATACCCGTCCATTGAGTGACAATATCCGCTACGTCATTTTCGCATAGTGTGAGGGATTCAAGATTTTTGCGTTTTTCCCACTCGTCCTTTGCCTCGGCATATTGGCGGCGAAGCTCATTTTCTCGGTCACGCAGCGTGGCGGCAAGCTCGAAGCTCTGATCTCCTATCGCCTCGCTTTTCTGCGCCTCAAGCTCTTTTATAGCGCGTTCCATTTCTCTGTGGTCGGGCGGACTTGTAAACATTTTAAGTCGCAACCGCGCCGCCGCCTCGTCGATAAGGTCTATTGCCTTGTCGGGCAAAAATCGGTCGGGAATATAACGTGCAGAAAGGGAAACTGCCGCCTCAAGCGCCTCGTCGGATATGGTGAGTCGGTGATGAAGCTCGTATTTCGGTCTCAGACCGCGCAATATTTGCAGAGCTTCCTTTTGTGACGGCTCTCCAACGCTTACGGACTGAAAACGGCGCTCCAGAGCGGCATCGCGCTCAATGTGTTTTCTGTATTCGTTTATGGTCGTTGCACCTATGACCTGAAGCTCGCCGCGCGCCAGAGCTGGCTTGATAATG
>JAZRFU010000064.1:0-24317 GCA_045643865.1 Eubacteriales bacterium | reverse complement strand
GTGGTGCCTTCCCTGTCATCGGACTGCTCGGCAATTTTGTCACAGTCAGCCGCTTCGGTGTCTGCCGATGCCGACTCGTCTGTTTCGTCTATGACAGAAAGCGCGGTCACGTCCAAAGCTCCATCGTCGTCGATTGTAAGGTCGTCCTTAGTGTTTTTGAATGGCTCAAGCGAGTCCTGCAGCTCATCAATATTCAATTTTTCACCGCTCGGCGCTTGCTCACCTGAAGCGTCAAGCTCCAAAGGAGCCGACTCGTCTGTAACGCCTTCCAAATCCTCAAGTCCTTGAAGCTCCAGCTCGTCCGTGCCATTGTTAAACAATTCCATTAAGAAATCTCCTTTTTGGGGGTGATTTTGATGACGGATATATATTTTTTACAGCTTTTTTGCTACAAAATACGTTCCTATGTGCGCTCCGTCAAGCAGCTCATAAAGTATCTCGGGGCGGTCGCCCTGCATAATGAACATGGGAATTCCCTTTTCGGTCACCATTCTTGCGGCACCAAGCTTTGCCTCCATTCCGCCCGTTCCTCTGTCAGTTCCCGCTCCGCCTGCGCACTTCTCAACGACGGATATATCGTCAACTCTTGATATGATGCGAGCATCGGGATTGGTTCTGGGATCACTGTCGTAAAGCCCGTCCACGTCAGAAAGATTTATAAGAATATCAGCATTTACAAGCATAGCAACGTATGCTGACAAAATGTCATTGCCGCCGAATTTTGTAAGCTCGTCGGTTGATACCGCGTCGTTTTCATTGACTATCGGGATACAGCCGAGCGAGAGCAGAGTGTTGAACGTGTTTTGCGCCGCGCTTTTGCGTATTGGGTTGTCCAACACGTCACGCGTCATAAGTATCTGCGCTACGGTATGTCCGTAATCGGAAAAAAATCTGTCGTATATTTTCATAAGCTCACTCTGACCCACCGACGCCATCGCCTGCTTTTCCTCAAGCGACATAGGTCTGTGTCCGAGCGAGGATTTGGCAATTCCCGCGCTGACCGCACCCGATGATACGAGTATTATCTCCTTGCCCGTGTTTTTCAGGTCGGACAGCGTTTTGACAAGCGCCTCTATTCTGCGCAGATTGAGCCGTCCTGTGCTGTGCGTAAGTGTTGATGAGCCGACTTTTATGACTGCGCGGCTGCAATTTTGGAACAAACTCATAAAAATAAGCTCACTTTCGTAAAAAATTTGAAAAAAGCCCTTTTCAGATTGATAATTTTGTATTATAATAATATAAAGGACTTATATCTGTTTGTTTCATTATACAACAGTTACGCGCCCTTTTCAAGTACATTTTGAAAAATTTAGATTATATACTTACATAAACGGAGGAAACAAACCTATGAAGCAGAAATACACTATATCCATAGCCGACGTACAGCTTAACGTTGTGGCTGACGGAGATTCCGAGAGAATAGAATACATAGTTGGAGTTATTGACAGAAAAATGAGAGAGATCCTGCTCAAGAGCAAGAGCTGTCCCAAGACTCAAGCGGCTCTGCTTTGCGCACTTGATCTTTGCTCGGACAAGCTTTTGGCAAAGGACGAGATCGAGTCTCTCAAAACGCAGGTAGAGGAGCTTTCCGAGGAGCTTCGTCGCGCGCAGGATAATTACGACCGCGCACAGAGAGCCAATATCTCTCTTGAGAAGGAAAAGGCGCGCCTCGAAATACAGAACGCCAAGCTTCTGGCAGCTGCACAGGCGGCAGGAATATCCCTTGATGCAGAAGATGAAAACGAGGAAGCAGCTGCGGCTCCCGCACAGCATGTAAATGAGGAGCAGCCCGCCGCAAAGAAGGATTCGAGAAGCCGCGTTGGCTCTATGTTCGACCTTCTTACGTTCAGCGACATCTGATAATTTGAAAATATGAAAAAAATAAAATTGCCAGAGCTTTTAAGCCCCGCGGGGTCGCCCGAAGCGTTCAAGGCAGCAATAGACGGAGGCGCTGACGCTATATATATGGGAGGCGCCTCCTTTAATGCGCGAATCGGGGCTGAAAATTTCACTGCCGACGGTATATCCGAGGCGGTAAAGCTTGCACACGCGTACGGAGTCAAGGTATATCAAACGGTAAACACGCAGATATTTGATCGCGAGCTTGATGCCTTTCTTTCCGCCGCAGAGCATTCCGTAAGAGCGGGAATGGACGCGTTTATCGTATCCGATCTCGGAGCGGCGCAAATCCTGCGCGAAAGATTTCCCGAAATAGAGCTTCACGCAAGCACCCAGATGAGCGTTCATAACACAAGTGGAGCAAATTATCTTTACGAGCGCGGATTTTCGCGAGTCGTTCCCGCGCGCGAGCTTTGTCGCGCAGATATTGAGAAAATGGCGCGCGAGTGTGGAGCCGAAATAGAAATTTTTATACACGGCGCGCTGTGCGTCAGCCATTCGGGACAGTGTCTTTTCTCATCGCTGGTGGGGGGCAGAAGCGGAAACCGCGGTCTTTGTGCCCAGCCCTGCCGTCTGCCTTATGTCGCAGAAGGACAGCGGGCTTGCGATAAGTATCCGCTCTCTCTTAAGGATATGTCGCTTGCAAATCACGTGCGTGAGATCATCAACAGCGGAGTTACCTCGCTCAAAATAGAGGGCAGAATGAAATCCCCCGAATACGTGCGCGGAGTTACTCGCGTTTGGCGACGTCTGCTCGACGAGGGCAGAGATGCGGACGCGATAGATATTCGTGAGCTTTCAGACATATTCTCACGCGGTGGCTTTACGGATGGGTATTACACTAAAAATATATCGGGCAAAATGCTGGGAGTGCGCTCCGAGCAGGACAAGCAGGCATCGCGAGAGCTTGATAAATTTGTGAAGATCGAGCGCCGCGTGCCAATCGACATGAAAATACGTCTTTGTGAGAATGAACCGTCGGTTTTGAGCGTGTCAAGCCGTGGCAAGTCGGTCACGGTGACCGGAGATGCGCCCGCCGCGGCGATAAATGCGCCGCTTGACGAGCAAAGTATTACACGATGCCTCGGAAAGCTGGGCGGAACGTGCTTTTATCTTGACGGCTGCGAAATAGAGCTTGGCGGTCGCGTAATGATGCCCGTGTCGGCACTTAACGCCTTGCGCCGCGCGGCAGTTGACGCGCTTACGGATAAGCTGACGGACACAAAAGATGTCAAGATTGCGCAAGTTGAGGAAAAACACCCCACTATGTCGCAGAGCCGCAGAAGCACGGCGAGATTCTTGTCCGCAGACCAGATAACCCAGAGTGCCAGAGCATATTTTGACCGAATTTTGCTCCCACTCCACGAATACGTCAAGAGAGGCGAGCTTGCAGACGGATTTTATATGCCGCCCGTGATATTTGATAGCGAGCAGAGTGAGATAGAATCGCTTTTACACCAAGCGGCAGAGAAAAATCCGACCGCAGTCATCGTATCAAATCTCGGACAGATAGAGGCGGTCAAGCGCATAGCTCCAAGCGCAAAAATGATCGCGGATTTCAGATTCAACGTGGCAAATGACCGCTCCGTCGTGTTTTTCGAGGAGCAGGGCTTTGAGAGTGTGATATGCTCGGCAGAGCTGTCGCTCGCACAGCTTCGCGATCTTGGCGGCGCGCGAGGCGCAATAGTTTATGGCAGAATACCGCTCATGACACTTGAAAAGTGCGCAATACGCGCGCTTTACGGCAAGGACGCCTGCGATATTTGTGAGCGAGGACAAGCAAAAATGGTTGACCGCCGCGGCGTGTCATTCCCGATAATCAGGGAGCTTCCACACCGCAATATTGTGCTTAACAGCTTGCCCACCTGCATGTCGGACAAGCAGGACGAGCTTGAGCGCGCAAGCATTCTCGACAGACATTTTATTTTCACCGTCGAGAGTGGCGCAGAGGTGGACTGCGTGGTCGATTGCTTCAAGAAAAAGATCCCCCTGTCCCAAAAGGTAAGGAGAATATAACAAAAAACCGTCCGTGTCGCACGCCGACACAGACGGTTTTTTGTTTGTCGATTATTCTTCGTCAAGGAAGATTACGATCTTTCTGTTGTTTTCCGAGCCGATGGAGTTCGTGGAAACGCCCTCGATATTCTGTATCTCGGAGTGAATGATTCTTCTTTCGTAAGGATTCATGGGCTCAAGCATAATGCTCTTCTTCTGCTTCTGAACTCTGCTTGCCATTCTTCTTGCGAGCGCGCGGAGAGTTTCCTCTCTCTTTGCGCGGTATCCCTCTGCATCAACTGTAATCTTGACGTAAGGGGGCTTCTCACCGTTTACCTTTTTGTTTGCGGCAAGGTTTGCCAGATACTGCAAGCTGTCAAGCGTGTCGCCGTGGTGACCGATAAGCGCGCCTGCGCCCTCGCCTGTGATGTCAATGAGCTTGCTGCTCTTCTCACCTGTAACGTCGCGAAGCTCAACGGTTACGTCAAGTCCCATATCGCCAACGAGCTGCTTTACAAAGCCGAGCGCGAAAAGCTCACCCTTGAACGCCAGCTTTGCGCTGATCTTCGCGGGAGTAGCTCCGATACCGAAAAGTCCCTTCTTGGGCTCGTCGATAACGGTATATTCTACGTCATCGGCGCAAGAAACGCCAAGTTCAGCAACAGCCGCCTCAACTGCATCTTCAATAGTCTTGCCTGTTGTTATAATTTCTTTATTCACAATTATTCTCCTGATTTTCGCTGAACGCCTGCGCGTCAGTCTTCTTTGTTTTTCTTGCCGGCACGCCCTTTTTTCTTTGTGGGCTTGTCCGAATCGTCTTTGAGCGACGCGCCGTCCGTCATATTGTTTTCGGGTAGCGCTTCGGGGGCAGCTTCCTGCTCCTGCTCATAGGTATCACTTGAGCTATCAAGGATCTTTTCGGATCCGATATAATTTCCCTTTTCGTCGTAGTCCTCGTCATCTATGTGATGGAGCGAACGAACCTTACCGACATTCGCGGATTTTTCTATTTTCTTGGGCTGCTTTCCCATGTATTCCTTCTCGGCTGCCTTGTAATCCTCCTCGGTAAAGACGGGGAGAGGCATTGCCTTGCTCATTATGAACTGCTTTACAGTGCCGAGAATGCTCTTGAATACCCAATATACGCCTACTGCTGCGGGTACGACAAAGGTCATCCATACGCTCATCAGAGGCATGGTGAAATCCATCATATTGTTGGAGCATGCTTGCTGACGGTCACCCGTGTTCTGTGTGGGCTGGTAGGTGAACTTCCTCGACAGCTTCATAGAGAAGAAGTATACAAGGAAGGTTACTACGGGCAAGAGCAACAGCCACGCGTTGACAGTTGTAAAGTCAAACGCGGGAGTAAGACCGAAGTTGATGGGACCTACATTGAAGTTTGCAGGGATCTTGTCGATAGCGACGATCTGCTCGTAAACATCAGCACCGTTAGCACAGAAATCCTTGATTCCCTCAAATGCTGCGGGGCCAAGCTCCTTGATCTTACTGAATATCTCGATAGAGCCGTTGGTGGACGCAAGCTTGATGCCAAGTCCGCCGTCCGCTGTGCTGGATGAAATGAAGGAGTGCAGAACGCTGATAAGCTCACGCGAACCACCGCAAACGTACTGAATGGGGTCTACTACTATCCAATAAAGGATCATGATTATGGGCAACTGCAAAAGCAGAGGCAGACAACCGCCCATAGGGTTGAAATTTTCTTTCTGATAAAGCTCCTGGATCTCCATGGTGACCTTCTGCTGAGTCGCCTGATCGTTTCTACCCGCATATTTCTTGCGGATCGCCATCTCCTTGGGACGCAGATGCGCCTGCTTTATGGAATTCTTCTGCTGTTTGATACCGAATGGGATCATAAGAATTTCAAGAAGAAGGCCGAAGACGAACAGAGTAAGTATATAGCTGTTCGCGGGCATGATCACGGTAATCCAACCGAGGAATATACCTATCCAGGAAAGTATTTTGTCGATAAAGCTATCGGACGGAGTAAGGTTGACCTTGTACTCTGCCCAGTCTGCGGGCTTCTTGCTGGTGTCAACTACCGTGTTGCTTCCACAGCTCGAAAGAATGACCGTGAAAACCACGAGCAACGCCACAAGTATAGCTATCTTCGGCAAAATTTTACGAATTGTTTTCTTGTTCATTACGAATTTAGTCCTCTCGTTTGTTTTTTCTTTTTTTGGACTTCTCTTTACGGTCGTCTTTGGGCAGATCGTATTCAAATACGAATTTATTGCCGGTCTGACCGTTGTCATATACATTATTTATATCCGCCCCATCCTTAGGATTGCGAAAGCCGGTAAGCGGTACGGGGTCGTATCCGCCGGGGTAAAAAGGATTACACCTGAAGATACGCGTGACCGTCAGTACACTTCCAACAAAAAAGCCACGTTTCTGATATGCCTCAAGGGCATAGGCGGAGCATGTAGGCGTAAACCTACAGCAAGGTTTCGATTTAAGAGGGGATAAAAATTTGCGGTAAAAGCGAATTAATGCGATACATATATGCTTCATGGCTTGTCCGTCCCGTTTTTCTGGGTTGGCTCAAGCATGTCGAGCTTTTTGAATGCGTATTTTAATTCGGATGCTATCTGTGGACTTTTGGTTTCGTTTATTTCGGGCTTTGCGCTGATAACCACGAGATATCCAAGCTTAAGCTCATGCTCCAGAGTGGCGTATGCCGCCCTGATAACTCTCTTTGCTCGGTTTCTTCTGACCGCGCCGCCGACCTTTTTGGAAACCGAAAGACCTAAACGGTTAACGAATATCTTTTGCGGGTGACGGTGTCGGAGCAGCTTGGCATGCGTATCCTTCAATACGTAAACGCATACGTATCTGCCAAAAAAGCGCTTTCCTGAACGGTACGCCTTGTTATACAGATGATGCTCTCGTATAGCGGGAAATTTCATATCCGTGCTCTCCTCCGCTTGCAAAATTTTCGTTTTTTACCGTGTGCATTCGGTATCGCGTCTCTTTGTGTTGTGTGTGCTTCCGTCGAGTTTATTGTTGCCCGTATTTGTGTGCTTTCGACGGATATGGGCATTACCGCCGCGGACAGCTCTACAATATTCCGTATTTTTACAAATATGTCATTCTTTGTAAATTTGTCCGAACATTAAAAACCCCGATGACAACTGTCAAGAAGCTTGAAGCAGAAGGATCATCGGCGTTTTTATTTTATTGTCAATATTAAAGAGCGGAGTGACCTTATTAGTGAGTCAATCTCTTTCTGCCCTTTGCACGACGTCTCTTGAGAACGTTTCTGCCGTCAGCTGTTTTCATTCTCTTTCTGAAACCGTGCTCTTTTTTTCTCTGACGCTTTTTGGGTTGATAAGTTCTGAGCATTACACTGCACCTCCTTGAGTGATAGATCGGAAGCGTTAGTTAAGATCCGCCCGATGCGGACTCAAACAGCACACGCTGTTTTACGCTTTTACACAATGACATCCTATATTATACACGATAGTGGCACCTTTTGTCAAGAGTTTTTTTTATTTTTTCGCGTCTTTTTGAATTTTGTGCTTTTTTGACGGGGAGCGGTGCGCGATTATCGTTGTGGCATAAGGGGTTTGGGGATTTATAAGGTATCGGGAATTTTAGCAATTATTTGCTTATACACTATTATAAAGAAGATTACGCTTATCAAAAGCGACGCAACCTCGGCTATCGGGAACGCCCACCATACCGCCGCGACGTTGCCCGAAAGCGAGAGCAGATATGCCGCGGGAATGAGCACGACAAGCTGACGCGTGATGGACGTGAACATTGAAAAAATGCTCTTTCCAAGTGCCTGAAATACCGATCCGATGACTATACAAACGCCTGCAAAAATAAATGAAAGCGAGATGGTTCTCATACACGGAACGGCGATCGCGATCGCCTCCTCGCCCGTCAAAAACATTCCGACGAGCAGCTCGGGTAAAAGCTGGAACGCCAGCAGACCGAGTGCCATATATCCTACGGCGTAGGTCGCGCCGAGTCGAGCCGTTGCAAGCATACGCTTTTTCTTTCTTGCGCCGTAGTTGTACGCCACAATGGGAACTATGCCGTTATTAAGTCCAAATATCGGCATAAATATAAAGCTTTGGAGCTTATAATATGCGCCGAACGCGTTTTGTGCATACTTTCCTATGGGTGCGGCAAATGAATTGAGAATACTGTTATAAAGCACGTTCATGACCGAGCCGATAGACGCCATAATTATTGACGGAACGCCGATGACATATATACGTCCGATAATGCGACCGTCGGGTCGGAAGCCGCGGAAAGTGAGATGTATTTCCTTATTGAATTTTCTGTTGAGCACGATCGCCGCCAAAAATGCCACGATCTGACCTATAACGGTCGCTATCGCCGCGCCTCTGATGCCGAGGTCAAGGGTGAAAATGAATATGGGGTCGAGAATAATATTTACTATCGCGCCGACGCCCTGCGTTACCATCGCCAGCTTCGTTCTGCCTGTGGAGATCATCAGTCGCTCTAAAACTATCTGACCGAAAATGCCGAACGAGCAGAGATAGCAGATCGAAAGATACTGACGGCCAAACTCGATTACGTCGGAGTCATGCGTCATCCAGCCCATATACGTTTCTATGCACGTAAGACCAAGAACAAAAAATACGATATATGAGCAGACGGCAAGGAACACGCCGTTTGCCGCTATCTTGTCGGCAAGCTTTTGATTTTTCTCACCCAAGCTCTTGGACAGCAGTGCATTGATGCCAACACCCGTTCCCGTTGCCACAGAGATCATAAATGTCTGCGCGGCGAACGCCAGCGAAATGGCGGTGAACTCGTTTTGCGATTCGGATATTCCCGCGACGTAAAGACTGTCCACGATATTATAGAGCGCCTGAATGACCATTGATATGACCATAGGCACAGCCATTGAGATCAATAGCTTATTGGGGGGCATTACGCCCATCTTGTTTTCCGCGGGCGCACTGCTTGTGCTTACCGCGCCGTTCTGTTTTTCTGTCATGCTTTTTCCTCGTGTATATAAAGTAACGTTATCTGTTTTTTGCCTTCGCCAAAAATTGCGCGAACAAGGCATATAATACCACAAAGTTCTCGTCATGTCAATACAAAATGCGACGGAATTCTCATTTTTTTAATATTTAGGACGCTAAACAGTATCTTAAATTATAAATGCGCTTGACTTGACGGGTGCAAAATGGTATAATTACGGTAGTAATCTTGGAAAGGAGGAGAGATATGGGAATGGAAACAATCAAGGAAGCCGATTTCCGAAAGCAAATAAAATCCGAGCCGAAGACAGGATATTTGTTTTACGGCGATGAGGACTATATGAAGAGCTTTGCTCTCAAGGTTGCATCCGAGGCAATATCTCCCGACCCGTCATTCTCCTTTTTTAATGAAATGAAGCTTGATGCGCTGTCCTATTCTCCATCTGCGCTTGTGGAGGCGATGATGCCCCTGCCAATGATGGCGGACAGGAAGCTCATAATCATCTCGGGGTTGGATTTTAATGCAATGAAATCCAACGAGTTTGAGGCATTTTGCGATGCACTCAAATATCTCGATGAATATGATTACAATACGCTTATAGTCAATACCGCATCGGATAGATTTGACGCGGGTACACCAAAAAAGCCGAGCGGAGAAATAAAGGCGCTGTCGGAATATCTGGTGCCCGTGCTGTTTGAGCGAAACACCCCTTCCCGTCTTAACGCGTGGATCGCAAAGCACTTTGCCCACAACGGAGTAAAGGCGGATCCCGCGGTCTGCAATTTTATTATGGAGTGGTGCGGCAGAGATATGTATAATCTCTCATCTCAAACGGACAAGCTGTCCTTCTACGTGTTATCGCAAGGCAGAGATACCGTGACGCGTGATGACGTGTGCAGGATAGCATCAACGTCGGTAGAATATGACACTTATGCGTTCTCCAACTCCATACTTGCAGGAAGAAAGGAGGATGCCCTCGCTATACTTGCCGATATGAAGCGAAGAAAAATCGAACCGGTATATATAATGGGAGAAATATCAAAGAATGCGTGTGATGCATTAACCGTCACGCTTCTTGCCCGCGATGGGCTGACTTGGTTGGAGATATCCAAGATCACCGATATTCGTGATTTTATCGTTCAAAGAATAATGCAGAGCAAGCACGACCCGGATATGTGTCGGCGAATGGTAGCTCAATGTCGCGCGGCGGATAAGGACCTCAAATCATCGTTTGACCGCGACTATGATATTATCGAACGCTTGATATGCGTTATGTGACGATCATTTGTCATATTGGCGTATTGACATTTGAAATAATATGGTATATAATTAACGTGCGTCGATCGACGCGCTAAAGCATACAAAGAAAGGAACCAAAAAATGACGCTTAATATTCAGATTAAAGAAATCAAAGACGTTTACACGCTTGTCAATATTCTCATCGGATTTAAGGGAGACGTTGACCTCGAGTCAGGCAGATACAAGGTGGACGGCAAGTCTATCCTCGGTATTTTCAGCTTGGATCTTCGCCAGCCCATAAAGCTTACTTGTCAGTGCGAGGAGGGCGCAGAGCAGCTTATGGAGCAGCTTAAGCCCTTTATAGTTGAAATTTGACAGCATCCAAAAGGGCGGCTAACCGCCCTTTTTAGCTTTTAAGAACTACACAAGGGAGATCTTGAATGAATTTACTTGATACTATCGCTGCGATAAGCACGCCTTACGGAAAAGGCGGTATTGCGGTGCTGCGCATATCGGGGGCAGACGCTCTTGGGGTGGCGGAAAGGGTGTTTGAGCCGATCGGTAAAAAGGGCTTTGAGCATGCACGCGCCGTTTATGGCGGCATTTTTTCCTCTGCTGAGGGAAAAAGAGTACAGATAGACGACGGAATTGCCGTCTATTTCCGCGCGCCTATGTCGTTTACGGGCGAGGACACCGTTGAAATATCCTGTCACGGCGGTATTCTTGTTACACAAAGAGTGCTTGAAGCGATATTGTGCGCGGGGGCGAGAATGGCGATGGCGGGCGAGTTTACCAAGCGCGCCTTTATAAACGGTAAAATGTCGCTGACGAGCGCCGAGGCGCTTGGCGACCTGCTTGATGCCTCAACCACCGATCAGATCAAGCTTGCCCGTTCGGGAATGAAGGGCAATCTTTCTGTCGAGATCGGCAAAATATACGATTCACTCTGCAACGTGCTGGCGGCAATATACGCCAAAATAGATTATCCCGACGAGGACCTCGCCGATATATCGCTTGACGAGATGTTGGATGCGGCAAACGGCTCGCGAGAGCACCTTGAACGCCTTGCAAAGACCTATTCCACGGGACACGCCGTGGGTGAGGGCGTTGCTACCGTTATAGTCGGTCGTACCAATGCGGGAAAGTCGACTCTTTATAACAGAATAGTCGGCAGAGATGCCGCGATAGTTACCGATATTGAGGGAACTACGCGCGACGTTCTGACTGAAAAAGCCACGCTTGGCAAGGTTACTCTTCGCTTGTCCGACACTGCGGGATTGCGTAATTCCGATGACCGCGTCGAGCAGATAGGCATTGACCGCGCGCGCCGCGAGGCGGAGAGCGCAGAGCTTATCCTCGCCGTATTTGATGCGTCGCACGCGCCCGATGAGGGTGACTTGGAGCTTGTTAGCTATCTTTCTTCGCTTGGCGGAGTCAAGATCGCCGTGCTCAACAAGAGCGACGTTGGAATTTGCCCCGAGGCGCAAAAGCTTGCCGGCGCATTTGATTATTCGGTTTGCATATCCGCGCAGAGCGGAGAGGGCTTTGATCGCCTCGTAAATACGGTCGAGAACGTATATATAGACCACTCGCTTGACGTGGGAAGCGACGCTATAATTGCAAACGCGCGCCAGAATTCCTCGGTCATCTCATCAAAGGACGCGCTTGACCGCGCCATATCGGCAATAGAAAATGATCTGCCGCTTGAGGTCTGTTGTGTTGAGATCGAAAACGCGCTCGCGGCGCTCGGTGAGCTTGACGGCAAGACGGTGTCCGAGGACATCGTGGCTCGTATATTCTCGCATTTCTGCGTTGGAAAATAATTGACTTTATTAACACACATTCATTTACAGCTCTAAAAGAGATAGAAAAGGACAGATAATGAAAATACTTGCAATCGGTGACGTGGTCGGAGTACGCGCGATAGAACACCTCAAAAACAACCTCTGGAAGCTCCGTGACCGCCTCAAAATCGATTTTGTTACCGCAAACGGAGAAAACGCCACCGAAATACACGGACTCTGCGCCGCTGATGCGCAGAAAATTCTGGACGCAGGAGTTGACGTGATAACTCTTGGAAATCACACCTGGAACAAGCGTGACATATACGCATTCCTTGATGCTAACTCCGATAAAATAATAAGACCCGCCAATTATCCCGGAAGCGCTCCCGGATACGGTCACGTTATAGTCAACGCGCAGGGCTACCGAGTGCTTGTTATGAACGTGCTTGGACAGGTGTTTATGGATGCGGTAGGCGATCCCTTTGACGCAGTCGAGTATATACTTGCGCGCGAGGAGGGCAACTACGACATTTCCCTGCTCGACGTTCACGCCGAGGCGACCAGCGAAAAATGGGCAATAGCGCGCGAGTTTGATGGAAAGATAAACGTAATATACGGTACACACACCCACGTTCCCACGGCAGACACCCAAATCCTTGAGGGAGGAAGCGCATACGTTACCGACCTCGGAATGACGGGACCCCGAAACGGCGTTCTCGGAGTTGACTCTGCTCGCACAATAACTAAAATGCGTATGCATATGCCGTCGCAGTTTATAGTTGCCAACGGAGAGATAAAGGCGGACGCGGTGCTGTTTGAGCTTGACGGAAACAAGGTCACAGGCGTAAGCCGTATAAAATTCTGATATAACGGAGAAATCTATGAATATAAGACCGTCCGAATATTCGGATATCGATGCGCTTCGCGCTCTGTTTGACGAGGCGAGAGGCACGATAGCCGCACTTGGAATAGACCAATGGCAAAACGGATATCCCAATGATAGCGTAATACGCGAGGATATAGACCGCGTTCGCTCGTTTGTCGTATGCACGGGCGGCGAGATAAGCGGCACGTTTGCGCTTATAGTTGATGGCGAGCCGACCTACGACGAAATATTTGACGGCGAGTGGTCGGATGCGTCGCACGATTGCTATTTTGCGCTGCACCGCGTTGCCGTGTCTGTCAAATGGAGAGGCAGAGGAATATCGAGCGCGATAATTGAGTATGCGGAAGCCGAAGCAAAGCGGTGCGGTAAAAGCTTTTTGCGCATAGACACGCACAAGGGCAACACCGTTATGCGAAAAATGCTTGAAAAGCATGGATTTGTGCACTGCGGAACTATTTTTCTCCATAGCGGAGAAAGCCGTGTGGCGTATGAAAAAGAAATATAAGAAAAAGATAGCGTAGCTCCGTTGGGAGCTACGCTAATTTATTTTTACACTTTTTTATTTGTTGTTTACAAGCTTTCTTACCTTGTCGGCGATATTTTCTGCGGTAAGACCGTATTCCTCCAAGAGAGGAGCAACCTTGCCCGATTTGCCGAACTTGTCCTCAACTCCGACACGAGCCATAGGCACGGGGCAGTTTTCCACAAGTACCTCTGCAACCGCAGAGCCAAGTCCGCCGATGATGTTGTGCTCCTCGGCAACGACGATAGCGCCCGTTTCCTTTGCGGCTTTTACAACCGCATCAACGTCAAGCGGCTTTATGGTGTGAATGTTGAGAACTCGCACGTCAATTCCCTCGGCCTCAAGTGTCTTTGCCGCTTCAAGCGCCATAGACACCATAATTCCCGTAGCGATAACGGTAGCATCCTTGCCCTCGCGGAGGGTGACCGCGCGACCAAGCTCAAATTTATAGTCGGGATTATCGTTTATCACCTCAACCGCCGCTCTGCCAAAGCGCAGATAGAAGGGTCCGTAGGTCTGCATCGCTGCCTCGACTGCCGCTCTTGCTTCAACGGCATCGGCAGGGTTGACAACTGTCATTCCCGGAATGGTTCTCATTATTGCGATATCTTCAAGGCACTGATGCGTCGCGCCGTCCTCACCTACGGTGATACCCGCGTGAGTTGCGCCTATCTTTACGTTGAGGTGGGGATAACCTACGCTGTTTCTGACCTGCTCAAAAGCGCGGCCTGCCGCAAACATTGCAAAGGAGGATGCGAAAGCCATCTTGCCTGCTGCCGCAAGACCTGCCGCGACGGAGATCATATTGCCCTCTGCAATACCGCAATCGAAAAATCTTTCAGGACATGCCTTTTTGAAATATATCGTCTTTGTTGCCTCGGCAAGATCGGCGTCCAGAACGACGTAATCGTATTTGTCTGCAAATTCCACGAGCGCCTTGCCGTAGGCATCTCTTGTTGCTATCTTCTCTGCCATATTACGCCTCCTCCATTCTTGCCTTTATTTCAGCCACTGCTATCTCATAGTCGGGATCCTTGGGCGCGCTACCGTGCCAATTCACCTTGTTTTCCATAAAGGAAACACCACGGCCCTTGACTGTGTTTGCCACGATGGCGGTGGGTCTTCCCTTACATTCCTTTGCCGCCTTGAATGCCGCGTCGATCTGTTCAAAATCGTGTCCGTCTATCGTTATCACGTTGTATCCAAACGCCTCGAGCTTGGGCTCAAAGGGCGCGGGACCGATGACCTCGGCAACGGGGCCGTCTATCTGGAGCTTGTTGTAGTCGATAATAACGCAAAGGTTGTCCAGCTTGTAGTGGTTGGCAAACATAGATGCCTCCCAAACCTGTCCTTCCTCGCTCTCGCCGTCGCCGAGGACGGTATAAACGCGGTAATCCTTGCCGTTAAGCTTGCCTGCAAGCGCCATTCCGCAAGCGGCGGAGATGCCAAGACCCAGAGAGCCGGTTGTCATATCCACTCCGGGAATTCCCTTCATATCGGGATGTCCCTGCAATCTGCTGTCTGCCTGACGAAGCGTGGTGAGCTCATCAAACGGGAAAAATCCCTTGACCGCGAGAGTTGAATAGAGCGCGGGCGCGGTATGTCCCTTTGACAGCACGAATCTGTCCCTGTTTTCGTCCTTGGGATTAGTAGGATCGACGTTCATTTCCTCAAAATAGAGATACGCCATTATATCGGCGATAGAAAGCGATCCGCCGGGGTGACCCGATGCGGCTGCGTGAGTTGATTCAATTACACCAAGACGGATATTCTCGGCGATTTGTTTCAGCTCTGTAATCCTTGATTTTTCCATTTGATAGCTCCTGTTCTTCGGTTTTATATGAGTTTTTCACAATACACCAAGATTATACTACAAAATCTCTTGAATGTCAACCGCTAAAAGCTGTTCCTTCGTCCAATCCATTACTTTTTTTCGAATTTTTTAACAGTAAGCTCTACCCTCAGATCGTTAACGCTTCCTGTTACGGTTTTTGGAGCGCTCCCGTTTTTGTCATCAAATACAAATTCAAGCTCCATACCGTCACTCTCGACAAGCACGACTACCTCGCCGCTTTGATTTTTTTGTATTCTCGTAATGCTGTGGCTTTCGCAAATCGCTTCAAGCGGCGAGGTGAAGCGCTCGAAATTCACACCCTCGACGGTAATATCGCCGAGTCGCGCTGACGAGCTACCGTCGGAGAGCGTTGAAATACATATTCCGTTCATATACGGCGGCTCGTAAAACTGTACCGACGTCACGGGCTGACTGCTTTGGGCAGAGGGGTCAAAATTCAGCGTGGCATCGAATTTTTCCCCTCCTATCTCGCCGTTTATCCGAGCGCAGAAAGCTTGATGGGTATATTGAAAGCAATCGGGATCTGTCGGACTGCACGAATTGAAGCAAAAGGTGAATATAAACGCTAAAAGCAATAAAAATCCAACGGTAGATGTGGTCGATTTCAAGATGTGTCCCCCCCTTAAAGTGAAATTTTTAATATTATATGATGCCACCGTAACCTGCAATGCACAAAATGCATATAATTTTTATAAGGGGCTTGATATGTCTTTAATATTGTGTTATAATATTTATATATTGTCTTGTGAGAGGAGGGGGAGTATGCTTCCGTTTTATATGTACACCGATATGCCAAAGCTGTCCGAGCATAAGGTGGTAGCGCAAATAGACACCGATGCGTTGGTGTATAACTACCGTAAGCTTTGCAATATGACGCCCGACGTGCATCATATATGCGTTGTCAAGGCGGATGCCTACGGTCACGTTACGGATATATGCGTGCCTGCCCTTCTTGAAGCAGGGTGTGATTTCTTTGCCGTTTCGTGTATAGAAGAAGCGATCTCTGTGCGTAAGATATGTCGCGAGTACGGATCTGATGCCGATATTCTGATACTCGGATATACCGATCCCTCGCAGGCAGGGGCGCTTGCCCGAAATGAAATAATACAAACGCTTCTTAGCGTTGAATATGCGTGCCGATTGAATGATGTGGCACTCGCCGAGGGCTGTCGGGTCCGCACACACGTTGCGGTCGATACGGGAATGAATAGAATCGGTATTCCCGCAATGTCCGACGTGGAATGTGACAAAGCGGCAGAGGCAATAAAGCGAATAATCTCATTAGAACATCTCAAAACCGAGGGAATGTTCACCCACTTTGCAAGAAGTGACGAGGAATATGAAAAAACGGTGCTTTTGTCAAGCTCACACACCAGAATCCAGGCATCGCGATTTATAAAGGTAAAGGAGCGTCTTGAAAAAGACGGAATTAAGCTTTTCTGTCACGCATGCAATTCTGCGGCGGCAGTGCGCTTCCCCGAATATGCCTTTGATGCGGTGCGGCTGGGTATAGTTCTTTATGGAATACGTCCGTCTGAGCACGTTGAGGTGGAGCTTGTGCCGGTTATGACGCTAAAAACACTTATTTCACACATACATACTCTCAAATCGGGAGAGACGGTCAGCTACGGCGGCAGATACTGCTCTGATGACGAGCGAAAAATAGCAACCCTGCCCATAGGATACGCTGACGGTTTTATGCGCGCCTACGAGGGCTTTTATATGACCGTGCGTAATGCGCAAGGAAGCTTTAAGGCGCAGGTCGTTGGACGGGTATGCATGGATCAGAGCATGATAGACGTTACGGATTTGCCCGTAAGCGTGGGTGACGAGGTCACGGTATTTGGCGAGGACTCTGCCTCACTTTCGGAGTTGGCACAGCTCGCGGATACAATAGAATATGAGTGTATATGCCTTGTATCTGCGCGAGTTCCGCGAGTAAAAAAGATAAATGCACGGGATAATGACATAGAGAAAGCAGGGGAATGACAGCTTATGAAAATTAAAACAAATAATATTCTGCGCTTGCTGACTGTGGTGCTGCTTGCGCTTTGCTGTGTCTTGGCGTTTGCGGCGTGTGAGAGCGAGGAGCTTGATACCGAAATAGTATCGCTTCAGATACAAAAGGATAAGACCACGGTCAAGCTCGAGCTGACGCTTGACAAAGCTTACGTTGAAAACCATTCGGGCGAAAAGCTTTACGTTATAGCTCTGCCCTATGCCGATGCGTCGTTGAGTGGCGCAGAGGTGCTTGGTGAGATAAAGGTAAAGGACAAGCAGTCGTTTAAGTTTGACCTTTACGATACCAACGGCTTTTCAAGAATAACCTCGGCATTTGCGGTTGCTGAAAAATCAGGCACAGGATACGTTATCCTCGCAAAGCCGCAATATATAGGTAACCCGGAAGCGCTTGCCGCCGTGTCTGTGGCGCCGCAAAACGTGTCGGGAATCAAGGGAATGGGGCTATCCGATGCCTACGGACAGGAATTTCTGGGCGTTGATCACGCGCTTGTTGAGGTGCAGATCGACGACCTTATGCTGACGGGCTATCAGAAGGATGCTATAAAATTCAACTGTGACGGAATCTCATATTTCTTTGACGGAGAGAAGATAAAGGCGCTTGACGCGCTCATATCAGAGGCAACTCTGCTCGGTCGGCGCGTATATATGCGCACCGTGCTCTCATATCCCGAGCGCACAGATCTCGGTGAATACGAAAAGACACCTATTGACGCGCTTTATTGCGACGGAGTCAAGAGCGGCGCGGAGGGATATCTTGTAAACGTCAACAATGCAGAGGCGCGAGGATATTTGAGAGCGTTCTATGCATTTATGGCAACTCGCTATTCGGGAGAGTACGGTACGGTCGCAGATTACATAATAGGCAACCGTGTAAACGACAGCGCAAGCTACTGTAACGCCGGTAAGACGGATGTGGATAGCATAAGCGCCATGTACGACGCATGGGTGAGAATAGCATACACGGCTCTGAGCTCGACTAATTCGTCTGCTCGTGTTTATATTTCAGTTGGAAATGAATGGATAACGGAGAGCGGCTCCGTTATAGGAGCAAAGGCGTTCCTGACCCGATTTGCCTCAAGCAGCAAGGCAGCGGGCGATTACGGTTGGGGAGTTTCCATAGACCTTGGCGCAGCGGAGGATATGTCATATCTTCTGTCGGGCGAGGGATACAATTATAAAATTCTCGGTGCTACCAATCTCTCCGAGCTTTCCGGACTTATGGAGAGCGCCGATATGAGATATGCAAGCGAAAAGAGAAGCTATATAATAGACGGCTTGTATCTTTCCCCAAAAATGGACGAGAAGAACAGCGCCGCATATTACACATACGCATATTATCAGGCGGCATCTCTTGGATTTGACGCGTTTATCTATTCGGGGGACGGATCGGATTCGCTTTACAGTAAGGACGGAGCCAGAGCTGACCTTTATTATGCGTTCCTTATGTGCGGAAGCAATCTGTCAAATCAGCTCTCAGCATACACTGCAAAAATTCAGGGTCATACCGTGCCTGCGTTCGTCGATTACGTTTCAGGAAACGTAGATTATGACCAGACGGCGCTTTTCGAGATAAGCAACGCGGTTGCCAAGAACCGAAAGCCATTCCCCGTTTCACTCGATAAATTCACCGTTGGCGGTGGAGCATATAACGCAAGCATGACGGCTAAATTACGCTCTGACGGCACAGTCGTGCGCAGCTTGCTTGTTGAGGCGGATACTACTGACGGATTTTCGGCGGTCTCCTGCCTTGGTGTGCCCGCAAAGGATATTGTGAGCGCAGGATATATCGGCATTACGATGTCGTCCAAAACCAGCCCCCGCATTGCGCTTATTATCTCCGACAGAGCTTCGGGCGTATCAAGCACATATATAGGCGAAGCCAAGACGGTCAACGGAGAAGCAACCTATTATTTCGATGTGTCTGATTTCAATAAGGGGGTAAATGCCTCGTCAACTCTTGACGTATCGATATGTATTCTGCCGGACGGAAACGGAGACTACGCATCGGTCGAGATAACCGATATATCAATGTACGGATCATCGGGCAACGGAGCGGACACCGTAATAATTATAATCGTTGTGGTTGCGGTAGTTCTTCTCTGCGGACTACTTATCTTCCTTATGGTAAGAAGAAGAAAGAAAAAGCTCGGCGGACGTCACTCTGATGACGAATAAATAAATTTGAATGATTTTTCTTCGCATATTGACAATTGCGAATGAATGTGATAAAATATTAAGGATTTTTTGATAGAAGATAGTTTAAGGAAGGAAAAAAGCATGCATTGGTCAGAAGAAATAGCCGATCGGCTGATAAAAAAGAATCCCGATAAGGAGGAATACGTTTGCGCGGCAGGCGTATCTCCCTCGGGCTCGGTACACATAGGAAATTTCCGCGATATAGCGACACCTCTGTTCGTTGTAAAGGCACTTGAAAAGAGAGGCAAAAAGGCAAAGCTCATCATTTCTTGGGACGAGTTTGACCGTTGCCGCAAGATCCCCGCAATCGTTCAGGCGGTGGTTGGCGACGCGTACGATAAATATATCGGTTGCCCCTACGTTGATATTCCCGACCCGTTCGGATGCCACGAAAACTACGCGCGTCACTTTGAGGAGGAGTTCCTCAACGCGATAAAGCCCTTTGGCATTAAGTTTGAGTGCAGATATCAGGCAGATATGTACAGAAGCGGAAAATATACTCCCGATCTTCTGCTCGCGCCCCAAAAGAGAGGCGAGATATTTGAGATACTCGATTCCTTCAAGACCAAGGACAAGACGCTCAGCGAGGAGGAAAGAGCGGCGGCTCACGATGCGGAAAAGGCGGACTACTACCCTGTCAGCATCTTCTGCCCCGAGTGTCACACTGACTTCACTAAAATAACCTCCCTCTCCGACGACTGCACTGAGGCGACCTTTACCTGCCGCTGCGGTCACGAGGGCAAGTTCAATTTCCTTGAAAATTACAACTGCAAGCTTGGTTGGAAGATAGACTGGGCTATGCGTTGGAAATACGAGCAGGTTGATTTTGAGCCGGGCGGCAAGGATCACTCCGCTCCAACCGGCTCGTACAACAACTCCAAGGTGATCGCCAAGAAGATATACGGTCACGAGGCGCCCATATATCAGGGCTATGAATTTATCGGAATCAAGGGCGTAGCAGGCAAAATGTCCAGCTCCTCGGGACTTAATATGACCCCCGAGCTGCTTCTCAAGCTCTATCAGCCCGAAATAATTCTCTGGCTCTACTCCAAGACCGAGCCCGTAAAGGCGTTCGACTTCTGCTTTGTCGATGGCATACTCCGTCAGTACTTCGAGTTTGACAAGATGTACAACGAGTACGTTTCGGGCAACGCGAGCGAGTTCAACGCGGCGGTCATGCACAACTGCATGATCGAGGGCAGAAAGCTTGAAACCGTGCCTATGGGTCTTCTCGTTCAGCTCGGCAGTATAGTTGACTTCAACGTGCCAATGCTTGAAACCGTGTTTGAGAAGATCGGCACGCCTTATAAGTACGAGCAGTTTGCAGACCGACTTGACAGAGCTAAATTCTGGCTTGAGCAGTGCGCTCCCGATCAGGTCAACAAGCTCCGTGCAACCAGAAACTTTGAGGTCTGGGGTGAGCTTGACGACAAGGAAAAGGCAGCTATCGCAGAGCTTCACAAGTATCTTTCGGGCGAAAGCTACACGCTTGACGAGCTTAACGCAGAGCTTTACGCTATCCCCAAGAGAATATATCCCGACGTTACCGATCAAAAGGAGCTTAAAGCTATTCAGGGCAAGTTCTTCAAGACCGTGTATAAGCTTCTTATAGATAAGGAACAGGGACCGCGTTTGTATCTCTTCCTCTACGCAATCGAAAAGGAAAGATTTGTCGGCTTGCTCGATTTCTCATATGACGAGACCGACGAGGAAAAGGCAATCAACGCAAAGGCAAACGAAGCCCCCGTGGTTGAAGAAAAGGTTTACGGAGAGCCCGATCCCGTTGCTCCTATAAACGAAGAAAAGGTTAAGATCGACGATTTCGCAAAGCTTGATATACGCGTATGTAAGATAGTCAAGTGTCAGGAGATAAGGAAATCTCATTCCTGCTACAAGCTGACTCTGTTTGACGGTATAGACGAGCGCGTTATCGTTTCCAGCATCAAGCACGATTACACCACCGAGGAGCTTGTGGGCAAGAAGATACTTGTTATAGCAAACCTTGAACCCACCAGAATAACAGGCGTTAACTCTAACGGAATGCTGCTTGCCGCGACCAATAACGCGTGCGGCTGCAAGGTCATCTTTGTTGACGACTCTGTCCCCGAGGGCACACAGATACACTGATATTTCCATCTTGCATAAATTTATAGACAACGCCGCGGTATCTGACTTACTCGCGGCGTTGTCTGAAAGGACTAAAAGATGAATCCTGCTTTATACGTTGCAATCTTCTTGCCGATTTTGATTATGATAATGAACAGACGGAAAAGAAGAAGGCAGATAGAAAATATAATAAAGAAAAGAACAAAGGGAGATGACGGAGAAATGCTTGAATTTGCACGCGCATTTATTGGAAAAGAATGCATAATATATCTCTTCGATGACACTCGGCACACGGGAATAATCAAAGAGGTGAGCGACGGAGCGATTTTGTTTGAGAAAAAGGGTGAGGCGCAGGTGCTAAACCTTGATTACGTTGTAAGAATAAGAGAATTTCCCAAAGACAAGAACGGCAAGAAAAAATCGGTATTTCTTGACTGAATATCAAAGTGATAAATGAGTGGCTACGCGAGTTTAATGCGTTGCCACTCGTTTTGCTTCATAAAATATTGATGCGTCAACATTTTATAAGCTTATCTACAAGCTGCGATGAACGCGTCGAATATTTTTGATGAGGATTCAGAGATATCGTAGTAAGCTTCGGGATGCCATTGCACACCAAGGCAAAATTCCCTTTCCTTGTGATGAAATGCCTCGATTATTCCGTCCTCTGCTATCGCATCGCATATCAGACCGTCACCAAGTCGCCCTATTGCTTGGTGGTGAAAGGTGTTTACGTATATACTCTCCGTAGCGATAATGCGATGCAGGAGCGAGCCGCGCACCAGCTTCACCGGGGCATCATGCTGAAATCTCGGTGTGCTTTGTATGTGCCCGTCAATGTGAGGGCGGAGATCTCCGCCTGAAAATACGTTTATTGCCTGCGCACCTCGACATATTCCAAGAATGGGGTTGCCCGTTTTTAACGCCTCACTGAATATCATCGCCTCGAACGTATCACGCGCGCGGCAGACTGCGCTTGTATCTTCACCTACTCCGCCGTAAACAGATGGGCTTATATCTCCGCCGCCGCAAAATAAAAAGCCGTCAAAACACTTGCAGATACTCCCTGCCCTCTCAATTGACGCGGTATAAGGCAAAACGCTTCCGACGCCGCCGGAATTCCACACGGCATTCAAATAATGCTCGGCTACGCATATATTTTTGTTGGAGTCACGTGAAGCCATAAGGGCTATGTTCGGTCTTTTCATAAAAATGCTCCCTTCGCGATATTTTGTTGATAAGTCAACAAAATGCATTTGTAAAACAATGATTTATTAAATAAAATAAAAGCAGACGAACGGATTTGATCGTCTGCTTTTTTGTTTTTTTCTTTTATTGATGCGTTTTGATTAAAGGTTGTTCATCGTGGTGATGAAATTGTCCACGAGCTTTATCGCGTCGGGCAAAATAAAGCAAATGAACAGGCATAGCACCAAAGACACTATGACAACGAGGAAAAATGAACGCCAATTTGCTCCCTTGGCGTCAAATTTGACGTCCGCGGTGTATTTTTTCTCCTCGGGAATGTAAAAATGCATGGTTTTGCAGTCGCGTATGAATTCGGGCGCTTCAAATTTGGGCGGATTTTCCTCGTCCTTGTGCAATTCCTCGAATTCGAGTCGCTCCTGCTCAAGCTTGGCGTTATATTCGTCTTCCTCGGCGCATCTTACCCAACGTGACATTACGCCGCCGCTCTTTATTGCGCTGCGGATACCGCTTTTTTTGAGATATCCAAGCTCGTAGAGGGTTTTCGCGGATCGTGCGTCAAGACACTCCTCGGATATAAGCTTTCTTATGAAATCTCCCATATATCTTTTATTATATATGCTGAATGCCGATGCCAAGACGATTCCTATTGTAAGACCGACTACGATGTTGCGAATAGATAAAAGAGTTCCCGTTCCAAATGAAAAGTTTTCCAGATAAGGAACCTCCGGCGAAAAATACGTTTGCACGAAATATTCCCAGAGCTCCTCGATAAGCCCTTTTTGGCTTGTAAGAACTGCCGTCGTCATAACTGATAACAGTATATTATTTTCTGATGACGTCTGTTCCGAGATATTTGCGGAGAACGTCGGGAACATTTACACTGCCGTCGGCATTCTGATTCTGCTCAACAAGCGCGGGAAGAATTCTTGACGTTGCAAGACCAGAGCCATTGAGCGTGTGGAGATATTCGATCTTGCCGTTTTCGCGCTTAACTCTCATCATTCCGCGTCTTGCCTGGTAGTCACGAGCGTTGGAAACGGAGCTGACCTCCTTGTAGCCGTTCATAGAGGGTATATTGATCTCTATATCGTAGGTTCTCGCCATGGATGCGGAGCAATCCTCTGCGGCAAGCTTTACGGTTCTGAAATGGAATCCGAGACCTTTTACAAGGTTTTCTGCCTTTGCAACAAGCTCGTCAAATGCTTCGTCGCTCTTTTCGGGCAAGGTAAACTGGAACATTTCAACCTTGTTGAACTGATGTCCGCGCACCATTCCGCGCTCATCGGAGCGATATGATCCGGCCTCGCGGCGGAAGCACGGGGTATAGCTGACCAGTTTCTTGGGCAGGTCTGCCTCAGTGAGGATCTCGTTTCTGTAAAGGGATGCAAGCGCCGCCTCGGCGGTGGGAAGCATGTATCTTACGCGGTTGTCGGTGGGATTTTCGATCTTATATACCTCATCTGCGAACTTGGGGAACTGACCTGCGGTAACTCCGCATTCGTATTCGAGCATGTGAGGGGGCAAAATAAGCTCGTATCCGTCTGCCAGATGGGTGTCGATAAAGTAATTGAGGAGCGCCCATTCAAGACGCGCGCCCATGCCTCTGTATATCCAGAA
>JAZRFU010000063.1:0-4866 GCA_045643865.1 Eubacteriales bacterium | reverse complement strand
CCCGTTATGATGCTGGAAAACAGCTGCTTTAACTGGGTTGATATGACCGTTACGTCCATGGCTCGCGACGGAATGTTTGGCGACATAGTTCACTGCTCGGGCTGCTACGCACACGACCTGCGCTGGCTGCTTGCAAACGCGTGGAAGAACAGAAACTATCGTCTTGATAACTACATCAAGAGAAACTGCGAGAACTATCCCACGCACGACCTTGGACCTATCGCAAAGATACTTGACATAAACCGCGGAAACAGAATGGTATCGCTCGTGTCGGTTGCAAGCCGCGCGGCAGGCCTTAAGGCATACATCAAAAAGCATCCCGAAATAGACGAAACGCTTGAAAATATAATAATAAAGCAGGGCGACATCGTTAACACGATAATCACCTGCGCAAACGGCGAGACCATCGCCCTTCGCCTTGATACCACGCTTCCCCGTCCCTTCTCCCGTGAGCTTGTGGTTCGCGGTACGGACGGAATGTACGAGGGAGATCCTAACATGGTGTTCCTCGACGGTGAGAGCGAGGTCGGATTTAACAACAACTGCAAGGACAACAGCTCGCCTAAGCTCAACTCGCTTTCTAGGTATATGGATAAATATCTGCCGCAGTGCTGGAGAGAGTTTTCCGACTCAAAGAACGATTTCGTTCATTTCGGTCAGGACCGACTCGTGCTTCGCGTATTTGCCGAAAACTTCCGTCGCGGCGAGGAAATGCCGATAGACATTTACGACACGGCGGCTTGGATGAGCATTACCTGCCTCTCCGAGCAGTCCATCGCTCTGGGCGGAGCGCCCGTCGCGATCCCCGATTTCACAAGAGGTAAATGGATGACAAGAGCGAGAAAAGACGTTATTGATTTTACCAAGGATATACAGGGCAGATGATCCCTTGAAAATATATCACGCAATAAAGGAGATTACATTATGGAAAAAGTAAGATTTGGCGTTATAGGACTTGGTGACCGAGGATACGGTCTTCTGCGCGATCAGTTGGTTGTGCTCAATGATATTCTTGAGGTCGTAGCGGTCTGTGACGTTTTTGAGGATAGAGTAAAGCAGGCGGTTGACCTTGTGGTTGAAAAGAACGGCAATACTCCCCGTGGATATCTCGATTTTGAGGAGCTGCTTGATGACGAGAACGTAGAGGCGGTGCTTGTTGCAACGGGCTGGGAATGGCACAACGACGTGGCTATTCGCTCTATGGAAAAGAAAAAGGCGGTTGCTCTTGAGGTCGGCGGCGCGTTTGACGTAAAGGAGCTTTGGGATCTTGTTGACGCATACGAGCGCACAAAGACACCCATTATGCTGCTTGAAAACTGCTGCTTTGACTGGGCAGAAATGACGGTTACGTCCATGGTTCGTGACGGAATATTCGGAAAGATAGTTCACTGCGCGGGCGCATACGCGCATGACTTGCGCTGGCTCTTGGCTACCGCATGGAAGCACAGAAACTACCGTCTTGACGACTATCTCAAGCGCAACTGTGAAAACTACCCCACACACGAGCTTGGACCCATCGCAAAGGTGCTTGACATCAACCGCGGTAACCGCATGATCTCTCTTGTATCTGTGGCAAGCTGTGCATCGGGACTTGAGGAATATATCAAGGATCACCCCGAGATCGACGAAAACACCGCAGGACTGCGAATCAAGCAGGGCGATATAGTAAACACGATAATCACATGTGCTAACGGCGAGACCATTTCTCTCCGTCTTGACACTACCCTGCCCCGTTACTACTCCCGTGAGTTCACCGTTCGCGGAACCAAGGGAATGTACGAGTGGAATCCTAATATGGTATTCCTTGACGGCGATAACGAAACGGGCTATAACAATTTTGGAAAAGGTAACTCGAACGATAAGATAAACACCCTTACAAAGTACGAGAAAAAATATCTGCCTCGCCTTTGGGATCAGATCACCTACGAGCAGCGCTGCAACGGACACACGGGACCCGACAAGCTGGAGTTCCAGGTGTTTGTAAACTGCCTGCGTAACGGCGAGGAAATGCCCATTGACGTTTACGACACGGCGGCTTGGATGAGCATTACCTGCCTCTCCGAGCAGTCGATAGCACTCGGCGGTGCGCCTGTGACGATTCCCGATTTCACAAGAGGTAAATGGATGACCAGACCTCGCAAGGACGTTATAGACTTTGCAAAGGACATCGAGGGAAGAACACTTTAATCGAAAGATAAAATAAATCAACGGGAGCTTCAAAGGAAGCTCCCGTTGATTTTGTTTAATATAAATTCTATCTCCCGGATAAATTCCAATTTATCTGAACAGATCCATAAACGTATCAATGAATTTTTGACTGTCCACGTGCGTGGTGACGGTCACTTTATTGGGCGAAATCTCGGAATAGGCGGGATTTATATATGCCTTTGAATACGCGTCAACGTTGAGCGTCATTCCCATCGCCGCGCCACAGGTTATGACCTTTACGTTAACGTCCGCCGTGTCGCACACGCTTTCGTCTGCCGCGTAATATATCGCAAGCGGATCGTGCAACGTAGGCGCACGGTCGGTTATCTCGGCTTTCCACAGCGATACGTAGTCGCGCACCTTCGCCATCGCGCCGTCGCCATCGCAGCTTGTCAGGCGTTCAAGATTTGCCCAACCTATATCAAGCGTGTGGGTCACGTCTGCGCCGACACATTCAAGTCGGTTGGACCTTTCAAATACAACGTCTGCAGCGGGCGCGTCGCAGGTGACGTTCCAATCAGCGTATTGCTTGAAAAACGCGCCGCCCATAATTACCGTCTTTTTTACCGACGCAAGCGCAACGGCGTCTTTTTTCAGCGCGTGTGCAAGGTTTGTAAGCGGACCAAGACACACAATGACCAACTCATCGCCCCACCGCTTGCAGCAGTCGATGATAAAATCAACCGCGTCGGACGGAGCTTTACCATCGGGGGCAAGCGCTCGATTGTCAAGTGCGAGCGAATAGTGGCAGGTGTGCTCCCACTCCGCGCGCTCGGACTTCCCTATGGGTGAGCCATAGCCCGCAAAAACGGGAACGCTCTCGTATCCGTTGCCGTATGCGATCAGCAGATCCTTTGTGATGCGCGCGCGCTCATCGGTGTTGCGGAACACGGTGGTAACGCCGACAATGTCAAGTCCCAATCGCATAGCTGCATAGAGCGCAAGGGCATCGTCTATCTCGTCGCCAATGTCGGTATCTATTAAAAATTTCAACTTTTTCTCCATAATTTTTATAAAACCTCTGTTTTCAGTGTTCAGTTTTTCAATCCATAAATATTACGTTGAGCATAGTTCCGCGCACGCCGCCCGAATATCTGTGCGAGAAGAACAGATCGGGGCGGCAGCAGGTGCAAAGGTCTATCATTTCAATGCTTTGCTCGGGAACGCCCGCGCGCATAATGATTTCCTTGTTTATTTGAGGCAGATCGCAAACGTAGCCACCGCCGCGCCGCGTCACGTGCCGCTTGGCAACGTCCTCACCAACACCGTCGCGCACGGCGGCAAAAACGTCCTCGCCTACCGCGTAACAGCACGCGTGAATACAAGGACCTACCGCGGCGCGTATGTCGGACGGACTAACGCCCCACTCCTCGCAAAGCTTTGTTATGCACTTTGCCGCTATTGACTGTACAGTGCCGCGCCAGCCCGCGTGAACGGCTCCGACCGCCACGACCTCGCCATTCTTCTCTGCCTCAAAGAGAATGGGAACGCAATCCGCGGTTTTGATACCAAGCACCACACCGCGCTCGTCCGTGACGTACCCGGCACCGCTCTCAATGTCCGAGGTCTTGAAATATCCTTCGCCGCAACGGGCTTTCCCAACGTGAAATATCCTGTCCGAGTGTATCTGGGGTAGCGAAATGACGTTTTTGGGGTCAAATCCGACCTCGGCGGCAAAAATTGATAGATTTTTGAGCACAGTTTCGTCATCATCACCTCGACCAAAGGCGAGATTAAGCGACCTAGTGTGCGCAAGCTCACTCACACCGCCATTCCGGCAGGAGAACGCGTGCGGCGAGCGCAAAATGGTTGATTTTATATGCATAAGGATTAAACCTCTCTTTATTCGGTAATTATATTATATAATAAAGTCGCCCCGAGTGCAAGAGAAATAAAAATATTTTTGAAAAAGCACTTGACAAAGGCGTTAATTTATGATATTATATTTGAGTCGCGAATGACGAAAAAAGAATATGGAGAAGTCGCGTAGCTGGTCGAGCGCGCACGATTGGAAATCGTGTAACCGTCAAAAGCGGTTCGAGAGTTCGAATCTCTCCTTCTCCGCCAAAATACAAAGGGCATCTCAAACGAGATGCCCTTTGTATTTTGCTGATAGATGCCACGATTCTGAACTCTCTACGAATTGCTTTGCAATTCGTATTTATTTGCGTCCAAAGAGCTATATCTGAAAAATGAAATTTAGCGCAAATGGGAGTTCAGAATCTCTCCTTTTTGACGGCTTTTTCCGTTGGCGGAGAGAGATTCGAACTCTGTTTTCACGAATCGCTTCGCGGTGAGGTGTGATATAAAAGATGAGGTTTGATATAAATTTAACAAAACCTATTGCAATTTCGGTGTTAAGGTGCTATAATAGATAACATTAGAGGCGATTTGGCTTTTAATGTGATTGCCTGAGACGGTTTTTGTAATCGCTTCGGCAAATACAATCTTATTCTTATATTCATTTTGAGGAGGTAAATGGAATGAAAAAGAAAATTTTAATTATCGCCGCAATAGCGTTGGTAGTTATTATCGGCGTGGTTGTTACCGTGCTCGCAATAATGAACACGCCCGACAAGGTAGCTATGCGCGCTCTTTCGGGAATGGCAGACGATCTGCTTGCACGAAAGGAGATTAAACCGATTTCGCAGGTGTTGA
>JAZRFU010000062.1:0-19096 GCA_045643865.1 Eubacteriales bacterium | reverse complement strand
CAATACCGTGCTTGTCATAGAGCATAATCTCGACGTTATAAAATGCGCCGATCACATCATTGACCTCGGCCCCGAGGGTGGCGACGGCGGCGGACGTATCGTGGCAGAGGGAACACCCGAGGAGGTCGCACAGGTAAGCGGTTCATATACGGGACAGTATCTGAAAAAATATTTTGAATAACATCAGGTAAAAGCATGAAAATAACGGCAAATTATCACACTCATACAGTCAGATGCGGACACGCGTCAAGGGAGTCCGAAAGGGATTATATCGAGGCGGCTATCGCGGCGGGAATGACGGAGCTTGGCTTCTCCGATCACTGCCCGATGCCTGCCCCCGAGGGCGCGCCTGACACCGATCTGACAAGATGGTTTCAGTCCATCAGAATGTCCACAGAGCAAACCGAGGGATACGTCAATACGCTTCTTGCCTTGCGCGAGGAGTACAAAAACGATATAAAGGTGCATATTGGCTTTGAGGTGGAGTATCTTGAGGACGATTTTTCGCGTTTTCTCGATCACATAAGACCGTATCCCGTTGACTATATCATACTCGGTCAGCACTTCAATAAAATGATAGGCGACGACATAAGATATTACGGCGGCGAAACGCGCTCCGACGAGGTGCTGGCACGCCACGTTCAGCAGGTGTGCGACGGAATATCCACGGGTAAATTTTCATACGTGGCGCATCCCGACCTCTGCGTTTACCGCGGCAATCTCGCATTTTACGAAAAGCAGATGGCAAAGCTCATCGAGTGTGCAAACGAGAATAAAACTCCGCTTGAGATAAATCTGCTCGGCTGGCAGGAAACGCGCAATTATCCCAATATCTCGTTCTGGTCGTTGGCGGCAGAGATCGGCTGTGACGTTGTCATCGGCTGTGACGCGCACAATACTGCCTCATTGCAGCCCAAGGAAGCAATAGAATACGCAGAGCGATTGCTCGAAAAGAATCCGCGCCTGAATCTTCTCGACAAAATAGATCTCGTATCTCCATTCTGAATACTAACGTAGAAAGGCAAAAAATATGGCTCACCCCATAAAGCATTTTGTAACTATAACCAAACACAGAAATAAGGTAATATCCCATTGCTTTCGCGCAGGAATCGGCTGGCAGGGTCTTTTTCACGACCTCTCCAAGTACAGTCCAACGGAGTTTATCCCCGGAGCGCGTTACTATCTTGGTGACCGAAGCCCCACGGAAAAGGAAAGGGCAATACACGGGTATTCTATCGCGTGGATACATCACAAGGGCAGAAATAAGCACCATTTTGAGTATTGGACGGACGTAAATCCCAAGACCAAGCGATACGAGCCAGTGCCAATGCCGCTTAACTACATAACTGAAATGTTTTGTGATCGATTGGCGGCAAGCAAGATATATCAGGGTGATAAATACACCGATTCATCGGCGCTTGAATATTACAAGCGTGGAAATCCCAGAGATAAAATGCATGCAATCACTGCGGATACGCTTGAGGAATGGCTTACCATGCTTGCGCGCGACGGTGAGAAAAAGACCTTTGCCCACATAAAGAAGCTCAACCGCGAATACCGCAAGAAAAAGAACAAAAAATAACTAAATAGCACTCATATCGTCACCTCTCCTTGAAATATAATCAAGTGAGAGGTGATGCTTTTTTATGAATATTTTTAAGAGAATAGCGGCAATGATGCTTGCGCCGCTGATGGCTTTATCAATGCTTACGTCGTCCGTATCCGCAAATCAGGCAGAGAGTGACGAGGTGATTCCCATTGCGGAGAAAACGGACGTGGCGGGAATTGAAGGAAAATGCAAAAGCGCTATTTTAATGGAGGCAGGAACGGGAAAAATACTTTATGAGTATAATGCAGACGAGCCGATGCCGCCCGCGTCCGTTACCAAGATAATGACGCTTCTTTTAGTTATGGAGGCGATAGAGGATGGTAAGATAAGCTTTGACGACAAGGTCACTGCCAGCGCGCACGCGGCAAGCATGGGCGGCTCGCAGATATATCTCAAGGAAGGGGAGATAATGAGTGTTGAAGATATGGTCAAGAGCGTTGTTATATCTTCGGCAAACGACGCGGCATGCGCCCTCGCGGAATTCGTATCGGGGAGCGAAGAGGCGTTCGTGGATCAGATGAACAAAAGAGCGGCAGAGCTCGGAATGAAAAACACTACCTTTGAAAACACTAACGGACTTGACGACACCGCTCAAAATCATCTTACAAGTGCGCGCGATATCGCAATTATGTCGCGCGAGCTGATAAAGCATAAAAAGATACTTGAATACAGCTCGATCTGGATGGACACCGTAAGAAACGGACTTTTTGGACTTACAAATACCAACCGTCTGGTGCGCTATTATCGCGGCTGTACGGGACTCAAAACGGGTTCGACCGCCAAGGCGGGCTTTTGCATAAGCGCGACCGCAGAGCGCGACGGAATGTCGCTTATTTGTGTAATAATGGGTTCTCCGACGCGAGATGAAAGGAACGCGGCGGCAACGGCTCTGCTTGATTGGGGCTTTGCAAATTACGCTGTATATACCCACACGCCCAAGACACTAGATCCGATCAGAGTCAAGGGCGGCTCAGAGAGCAGTGTGCCAATAAAATACGACGGATTTTCAACTGTCACAAATAAGAGTGACGCGTCAAAAATAAGCTACCGCATAGAGCTTGAGGACAGTGTGTCCGCACCCATCAAAAAGGGCGATAAGGTGGGCGAGATAGTGTTTGAATTGAACGGAAATACGGTGGGCAGGAGCGACGTGTATGCCGACGGCGACGTGGACAGAATCAGCTTTTTTGAGCTTTGGTACAGAATTTTGGCGAAATTCCTTTTGAAATAAGCGATAGGCAGAGTAAAAAGCTCACATTTATTGATAAAAAGCTCTTGCAAAACGGGCGTGACTGTGATATAATTATCTCGTAATAAATGAAAGGAATTGGCACGTTTTTTGTCAATGTGGGAGGAAAAATGTCTGTAAAATTAAGTGATAAATATCTTGCCGGCTTTATAGCAGAGCACGAGTATGAAAACATTCAGAGCGCAGTCAGTGCGGCACACCGTCATATCGTAAACAGAGATGGCGCAGGTAACGATTTCCTTGGTTGGATAGATCTGCCCGAAAACTACGATAAAGAGGAATTCGTAAGAATAAAGGCGGCGGCAGAAAAGATCAAAAAATCCTGCGACGTGTTCGTCGTAATAGGTATCGGCGGCTCTTATCTCGGAGCGCGCGCGGCAATAGAATTTCTCAAATCCTCAAACTATAACAATCTCAAAAAGGACACCCCCGACATCTATTTTGCGGGCTGTGATATAAGCGCGGTATCCATATCCGAGATACTTGAGGTATGCGAGGGACGCGACGTTTGCATCAACGTCATCTCCAAATCGGGAACAACCACCGAGCCGGCAGTTGCTTTCAGAGTTTTCAGAGAGCTGCTTGAAAATAAATACGGCAAGGATGGCGCGAAGGAGAGAATATTCGTAACCACCGACAAGGCAAAGGGAACGCTCAAGAGCTTCTCGGATAAGGCGGGATACGAAACGTTTGTAGTACCCGACGACGTTGGAGGACGCTTCTCGGTGCTGACCGCGGTAGGACTTCTTCCCATCGCAGTTGCAGGAATAGATGTTGACGCTCTTATGCAGGGCGCTAATGACGCTCGTCTTGCGTATCAAGACGAGGATATAAACAAAAACGACGCATACAAATATGCAGCTATCCGTAACATACTTTACCGCAAGGGCAAGACCACCGAGATTCTCGTTGGCTACGAGTCCTATGCAAAGATGCTCAACGAGTGGTGGAAGCAGCTCTACGGCGAGAGTGAGGGCAAGGACAACAGAGGAATTTTCCCCGCGTCCGTTATATTCTCAACAGACCTTCATTCGCTCGGTCAGTACATACAGGACGGCAACAGAAACCTCTTTGAAACGGTCATATCCGTAGAGGATAATGGGATCGAGTTCAAGATACCCCACGATCCCAACAATATAGACGGGCTTAATTTCCTTTCGGGTGTGGATCTCGGAGAGGTAAAAAAGACGGCAATGATAGGAACGTTGCTCGCTCACGTTGACGGCGGAGTGCCCAACGTGCTTATCGAAATGAAGGACAGAAGCGCGTATTCGCTTGGATATATCTTCTACTTCTTCGAGCTTGCCTGCGCGCTTTCGGGCTATATGCTGGGAGTAAACCCCTTCAATCAGCCGGGCGTTGAGGCATATAAGAAAAATATGTTTGCGCTGCTTGGAAAACCCGGCTACGAGGAGATGAGAGCGGCGCTTGAGGAGAAGCTTAAATAATTTTGCACAAATTTTAATATTCTACTTGCAAAATTTTGGAAAGCATGCTATAATATATTAAAGCAATAGATCTACGAACATAGTTCGGGAATTACAAATAATAAAAGCCGCACCGTGCGGCGAGGAGGACATTATGCTCAAATTAATTATCGGCGTTAAGGGAACAGGTAAGACAAAGACTCTTATCTCTATGGTAAACGAGGCGGCTGAGAAGACAGAGGGAACAGTTGTATGTATCGAAAAGGGTGTAGGCCTTAGATTCGACGTTAAGTACAGCGCCCGTCTTATCAACACCAACGAATATCTTATATTCGATGCAGAGTCGCTTTACGGCTTTGTGGCAGGTATTCTCGCAAGCAACCACGACGTTACCGATCTCTTTATAGATTCTGCGCTCAAGATAGCTAATAATGACGTAGCAAGCTTTGACGGATTCATCAAGGCGGTTGACGAGCTTTCCAACAAGCTTGGCGTGAACGTTGTTATTACGTCTTCTATTCCCACAGAGGAAGCAAGCGATATTGTAAAGAAATACATCTGATAAAAGATAAATTCGGAGCGGTTTGGCACATCTTTCTTCGTGGAAGGATGTGCCAAATGGCTTAATTGAGAAGGTGCTGCGAGCTTTTTGCCGTAGCTGTATCATCAATGAAAAGGAACGGAGAGAAAGATATGAATACCAAGGTGCTTAAAATACTTGCAGATAACGCTCGTTGCTCGGTAGAGGATATAGCGGTGATGACAGGACTTTCCGCGGAAGCGGTTGAAGCGGATATCAAGGAGCTTGAGGTAGCAGGACTTATTAAGGGCTACAAGGCGGTTATAGACTGGGAAAAGCTTGATAACGCAGCAGTATCCGCGCTTATAGAGCTTAAAGTTATTCCGCAGGACGCGTACGGATTTGAAAAGATCGCGGAAACGATCATGAAATACGACAACGTTGAGTCCGTATATCTCATGTCGGGTGCGTATGACCTTTGCGTGATAGTAAAGGGCAAGACCTTCCAGGAGGTAGCTCTTTTCGTTGCCAAGGAGCTTGCTACTATGCACGGAGTGACCTCGACGGCAACTCATTTTGTACTCCGTCGTTACAAGGAGCTTGATGTTGAGCTTGTAGACGGAGAGTCGGACGACAGAGGCGCGTATTCATTATGATAGATTACGAAAAGATACTTAATCCGACGGTAACGCGCGACATAAAGCCGTCGGGTATTAGAAAGTTTTTTGATATTGCGGCAGGTATGGAGGGAGTTATCTCTCTCGGTGTCGGTGAGCCGGATTTCCCGACTCCATGGCATATAAGACGCGCAGGTATCAAATCGCTTGAGGATAGCAGAACCAGATATACGTCCAACGCAGGTCTGTCCGAGCTGCGTGACGAGATATGCGCGTATCTTAAAAGAAAATACGGACTTGAATATTCGGGAGCGACGGAAACGCTTGTAACCGTTGGCGGAAGCGAGGGAATAGACGTCGCGATCCGCGCGCTCGTTGCGCCGGGTGACGAGGTCATTATTCCTCAACCCAGCTTCGTGTGCTACGAGCCGATGGTGCGTCTTGCAGGCGGAGTTCCCGTGACGGTGGAGCTTAAGGCAGAGAATGAATTTCGCCTTACCGCAAAAGAGCTTGAAGATGCCATAACTGACAAGACCAAGCTGCTTATTTTTCCTTTCCCGTGCAATCCTACGGGAGCCATTATGGAAAAAAAGGATCTTTGTGAGATAGCAAGTGTACTTCGCAGCACGGATATTTGCGTTATTTCCGACGAGATATATTCCGAGCTTACGTACGGAGAACAGGAGCACGTTTCTATCGCATCGCTTGACGGTATGAGAGAGCGAACGGTGGTTATAAACGGATTCTCCAAGACCTATTCCATGACGGGCTGGAGAATGGGCTATGCCTGCGGTCCTGCGCCCATTATATCGCAAATGACCAAAATACACCAGTTTGCCATTATGAGCGCACCCACTATGTCGCAGTACGCGTCGATAGAGGCACTGCGAGGCGGTGACAGCGACGTTGTGAAAATGAAGGCGGAGTATGACATGCGCCGACGTCTTATGGTAAACGGATTCAACAAGATAGGAATGACCTGCTTTGAGCCGAAGGGCGCGTTCTATGCATTCCCGTCCATTAAAATATCCGGACTTTCAAGCGAGGAGTTTTGCGAGAAATTGCTTTGCGAGAAAAAGGTTGCGGTAGTTCCGGGTAACGCGTTTGGCGCTTGCGGAGAAGGGTTTGTTCGTGCGTCGTATTGCTATTCCACCGATCATATCAAGGAAGCGCTTTGCCGAATTGAAGCATTTTTGAAAGAAATAAAAGGATAATTATGCGCTCCCAAAAAGAGCGGTAAATTCAAAGAAATTGATGAAGATTAAAAAGAAAGACAGGGCAGACCGAGGACTTATCAAGCTCGTTATAATATCATTTGCGATACTGTACGCGTTGTGTTGCTTTGCTATATATCCCGCAAGTGTTACGATAGCCGATGATGTGGCTTTTGAGGACACCGTGGTTCCCGAGCTTGTCGAATATCTGGGATCTCTGACGGAGATCGTGGCGATCGCCGTGGCATACGCCGTAATTGTGTATGCAATATATAGCGGCAAGAAAAAGAACGTAAATTGTACCGTTTTGATATTTGCAATATCGACACTGTTGAAATACCTTGCTACAATGGCGATGTACTGGGCTATATACGGCAGTATTCCGCTTGAATGGGGTTGGGATCTTGCAAATGCCGTTTATTATACAGCGCTTGAGCTTTTACAGCTCCTGATAGTGATCGGTGTGGCTTCCAATATCTTGAACTCCTCAAAGCGCGCGCGCCCACTGAATAACGGCGCGGAATACCGCATTAAAGGGTTGTATGACCGAAAAAATCCGCTTATGAGAGCTGCACTTTGGTGCGCGGTGATCTCAGCTGCGGCAAAAATTTTGGGCATACTGATAGATGACGTGTTTACAATGATCATAAGCGGACTTCCGCAAAACGCCGAAACAGTTCCGCTTATGCTGCTTAATTACGTGTCCAACGTAATATTCGGCGCGGTGTGCTATTTCGTAATGCTGATAGTGCTTGTCAAGCTGGCAGAGAAGCGGGAGCACGCAAACGCGTGACGCTTGTCCAAAATAAAATTCAATAAAAATCATCGGTTGACGGTATGCCAGCCGATGATTTTTTTGTCTTTTTTGTAAATTTTATTTTAAGAAACGTCAAATGTGCCGTCTTGGCACCGCAAATAAGCAAAAAACGTATAAAAATCTTTGCGGAAAAAGCAGAAATGTGTTGACTTTGGAGGTGCAATTCTGCTATAATGTATATGTATGACTATATTTTGTATTATTATTAAATAACAAGACAAAGGAGCATCAAAAATATGCCGCAAGAGAAATTGGGATTTTGGGAATCCATAGTTGAATTTATATCCGATTTTGTAATATTCCCCATAGTTAACATCAGCATAGTAAATATCTTGGATATACTTCTTTTGTCGTTCCTCATATACATCATCTATAAGTTCATAAGAGACAGACACGCAGGAAGAACGCTGATCGGATTCGGCCTTATAATGCTGCTGTATATTATCAGTGACATTTTGGGCATGGTGGCGATCAACTCCATTCTGAAAAACTTCTATGCTGTCGGAATAATTGCGCTGTGCGTGCTGTTTCAGCCCGAGCTTCGCGAGGTGCTGGCAGAGTTTGGAACCACCACGTCGCTTAATTTCAGAAGAATAAGGAACCGACACACCGTTGACGACGATAATATTCTTCAGGCAATCGAGGAGATCTCGGCGGCAGCGTTTGACCTTTCGTCAAGACGCGAGGGCGCGCTTATAGTTCTTGAAAGATCAGGTCGTCTGTACAATCAGATGACTGAGGGTACGCCCGTTGATGCCGTTGTTTCGCGTCAGTTGCTTTGCAATATTTTCGTGAACAGATCCCCCCTGCATGACGGTGCAGTGATAATAAGAGATTGCAGAATCGTGTCCGCGTCGAATAAGTCAAAAACTATATCCGAGGATGCGGATATTGCCGAGGGACTTGGAACCAGACACCGCGCGGCACTCAAAATAAGCGAAATTAGCGATGCGGTAGTTCTTATCGTTTCCGAGGAGACAGGAACTATATCCATAGCAAACAATAAGATACTCAACCGCTATTACGACGATATCGGAAAAGGCGGAAAGCATAAGTCGACCGACCTGCGCGACGATCTGTTCAAGCTTATGACGGGCAAGAGCGTCAACGATATGCTTGTTGACCGTATAGCAAAGGGCGTTACAGACAAAACCAAGAAGACTGACAAGAAAGAGGGAAAGGAGAATGGTACGAATGAAACAGTATGAATTCATAAAGGATACTGACGAAAACGGCAAGGAAACCGTTACCGTATCCAACTCTCCCAAGCATAAGCTTGACCTGATTCCGAGATTGGTTTGCCTTATTATAGCGCTTTTTATATGGCTGTGGATGGTAAATCTCAACGATACCGATGTTACCGAGACGATGGTTATCAAGATAAACGTCGAGGGACTTGATACGCTTGCGGACGTTGGCATGATGATATACGATATGGACAAGAGCGAGATAACAGTAACCGTTCGCGGATCTAACCGAGATCTTAAAAAATACACTATCGGCGATTATACTGCGACGGTGGACGTAAGCTCGATAAGCGAGGTGGGTCAGCACACGCTGCCGATCACTATAAAGACACCGAGCGATACAAGCTTGACAGTTGCGGAATCGGAGCCGCTTAACGTTAATTTGCAAGCCGATTTCAAGGCAGTTACCGAGGTTGGCTTCAGCGTTCTTGTTGAGAACGGAATGCTTAACTATTCGTACGAAACCAAGAAAAATGCGGACACTATAACTCTTGAAGGACCGAAAACGATCATTGATATGATCGATACTGCCCGATATACCATCAACGGAAATCTCATGGTTGGTATGGATGAAAAGGAATTTGACGGTGAAACAGGTGAATTCCCGTTGACGTTCTGGGATGCTAAATTCAATCAGGTCGTAGTGGCAAACGGAGTAATTAAGTATTCCACGCAGAACATAGACGTCAGAGTAGATATTACCGAGCAAAAGGAAATACCGATAAACGTGCAGATAATAGGCGAGGGAAGCAATCTTGTTCCTCACCCCTCTATAAGCACAGTCAAGATATCGGGAAAGCCCTCTGAAATAGCAGAGGTAAATCAACTCGATATCGAAATAAACGGAGCGGAGATAGGTAAGACCTCTACCGTTACGCTGACTAATGATCTGTTATACGGAAACGTCAGATTTGATACCGAAGGAATTACCGTTACGGTCAGATTTGATGAGCCCGCGAACAAAAATGGCAAATAATGCGATATACGGCATGAAAAAAGAGATATATATTCTGGACGGCATCTCTTGCTCTCCCTTTGAGGACGAGAGTGCTGCCATTGATACCGCGGCGCGCAAACTGCGCGCCGTAGGTGTGAAGAGCAATGAGTACGAGCTTTGTATATGTAAAAAATCCGTTGATGCCAGACGCCGAGACGAGATAAAGCTCGTATATTCGGTGTTGATCTCGCCGCGGTGCGAGGTGTCGGCGCGAGATAAGCGAGCATTTGACCGTATGGGCGCAAGAGCCGTAAGCAAGGAGCCGCTTGACGTTAAGACGGGAGAGCGCAAAATGACGGCTCGTCCGCTTGTCGTCGGAATGGGCCCTGCCGGTATGTTCTGTGCGCTGATACTTGCTGAGAACGGATACCGCCCTATAATAATCGACCGAGGTGACTGTGTTGCTGACAGAGTTGCGTCGGTTTCGGGATTTTATAGGGATCACGTGCTTGACACCGAGTCGAATATACAGTTTGGCGCAGGCGGAGCAGGTACCTTTTCGGACGGAAAGCTGCTGACGAGAATAAACGACGCAAAATGCTCCTACGTGCTTGAAACGCTTCGCCGCTTCGGCGCTCCCGAGGACGTTACAGTCAAGGCAAAGCCGCACGTTGGAACGGATATATTGCGTGTCGTTGTTGAGAATATTCTTTCGCGTATAGAGGAGCTTGGCGGAGAGGTAATGTACCGCTGCCGTCTTGACAGTATACGCGAAATGAGCGATGGAAACGTGGAGGCGGTAACAAGCAAGGGTACGTTTGTGTGTAGCTGCGCGGTATTAGCGCTCGGACACAGCGCCAGAGATACCTATACGATGCTGCTCGAAAACGGATTTGATATTATTGCCAAGCCCATATCCGTGGGCGTGAGAATAGAGCATCGACGCGAGTGGATAGAGAGGGCGCTTTACGGAAAGCTTGCCGGCAACGAGCGTCTCGGCGCGGCAGAATACGCACTGTCGGACACCAAGGGCGAGCGCGGAGTATATACTTTTTGTATGTGCCCCGGCGGCGAGGTGGTAGCGGCGGCGAGTGAGTGCGGCGGAGTCGTGGTGAACGGAATGAGCAGCTATGCCCGCAGTGGAGAAAACTCCAACAGTGCGCTTGCCGTGTCCGTAAAGGTGTCGGACATCGAGACGGTGAACGGTAGCGAGGTGCTTGGAGCCATCGAGTTCCAACGTAAAATAGAGCGCGCGGCATTCCGCGCGGGCGGCGGTGACTACCGAGCTCCCGTGCAGACAGTGGGTGACTTTATGAGTGACGTGTCCTGTAATGCACCAACTGACGTTAAGCCGACTTATATGGGCGGAGGACATTTTTCGCTTGCCAAAATGGACGACGTTCTGCCCGAATTTGTGACAAAAACGCTACGTTACGGTCTTTCCTCGTTTGACCGAAAAATACAGGGCTTTGCAGCCCCCACGGCGCTCTTGTCGGGTGCTGAAACGAGAACGTCATCTCCCGTTCGTATTTTGCGCGGAGAAAATATGGTGGCTCTTGGCAGGCGAGCAATATATCCCTGCGGAGAAGGCGCGGGATATGCGGGAGGAATTACCAGCGCGGCGGTGGACGGAGTTAAGGTCGCACTTGCCATTGCGGCTGAATATCAGCCCATTGACTAATTAATTTGGAGAAAGAAAAGAGTGAAGAATAAGAAAAAAATCTGGTCATTGCGGTACGTAGCGGGAAACATTGAAGCAGATGAGATAATCGGTAATATTGCGCGAGGGCTTGGAATATCCGAGGTCACGGCGCGCTTGATATATAATAGGGGCTACACGAGCGTGGGAGCAGCATCGGCATTTATTGACGGTGCGGCGGATTATTTCCACGACCCGTATCTGCTCAAGGATATGGATAAAGCCGTAGAAAGAATCGTCAAGGCGATAGAGCAGGGTGAGCATATCACTATATACGGAGATTACGACGTTGACGGAGTAACCTCTGTGACGGTGCTTTATCTGTACCTGAAATCACTTGGCGCGACGGTGGATTATTATATACCGCTCAGAGCCAAGGAGGGCTACGGTCTCTCGAAAATGGCAATAGATACTCTCAAATCGAGAGGCACGGAGTTTATCATTACGGTCGATACGGGTATTACCGCGGCAGATGAGGTGGAATACGCGAAATCCATCGGCATCGAGATGGTTATAACCGATCATCACGAGTGTCACGGAGAGTTGCCTATGTCTTGTGCGGCGGTCAACCCACACAGACCCGACTGTCAGTATCCCTTTAAGGAGCTTGCGGGCGTTGGTGTGGTGTTTAAGCTTGTATGCGCGCTTGAAATGCGCTTGAATCCAAGCTTAAGCTCCGATGAGTGTGTTCGGAATATCTGCCGTGAGTATATCGACGCGGTGGCAATAGGAACGGTTGCGGACGTTATGCCGCTTATCAATGAAAACCGAAATATTGTAAAGCAGGGACTTGTGGCTATTGCGGAGAGCAAAAGATGCGGACTTGCGGCGCTCATCGAGGCGGCAAGCGCACCCAGCGTTGCTCATTCAGCCGTGGGAGCGGACAGATATCCGCCCAAAAAGAGAAAGATAAATTCTGGATTTATAAGCTTTACGTTAGCTCCGAGAATAAACGCGGCGGGCAGAATAAGCTCGGCTCAAAAGGCAGTAGAATTGCTTTTGGAGGAGGATGCCGAAAGAGCATCAGAGCTTGCGCGTGAGCTTTGCGATATAAATCTGCAAAGACAAAGAGAGGAAAACAGTATCGCAGAGCAAGCTTACAGGATGATAGAGCAGAGCTGCGATCTTGAAAACGATAGGGTCATCGTTCTAAATGATGACTTGTGGCAGCAGGGAATAATCGGTATAGTTTCTTCAAGAATAACCGAGAAATACGGTCTGCCGTCTATTCTTATCTCGTTTGACGGTGCAACAAGAGGATATAGCAGCGATGACGATGTGGGTAAGGGCTCGGGTAGAAGCGTCAAGGGAATAAACCTTGTTGATGCATTGAGCTATTGCTCCGATCTGCTCGTTCAGTTCGGAGGACACGAGCTTGCGGCGGGACTTTCGGTTATGAGATGTAATATCGATGAGTTCCGTAAGAGAATAAACGAGTATGCAAGAGAGCATCTGTCTGACGATGCTTTTACTTCGGGCTATGAGGCGGACTGCGAGATAGATCCGTCGATAATGGATGTTTCTCTGGTCGATGAAATAAGCCGACTTGAACCGTTTGGCGTATCTAATCAGACGCCCTTGTTCGTGGTCAAAGACCTTACGCTTGATAAGATAATATCCATGGGAGCAGGAAAGCACTCAAAGCTGTTGCTCGGATGGGGCAACAAGCGATTTGAAGCAGTTTGCTTTGGTGTTCCCGCCTCAACGCTTGAGTATTTTTGCGGTGAAAAGCTGGAGCTTTTGTGTCAGCTTGGAGTGAACGAGTTCAGAGGACAAAGAAATCTTCAGCTTGTAGTTCAGGATATGAGATTGTGTCGCGAGCTTGAGGCACAGTATGAAAAGGACGCGTTGCGTTACGCGCAAATATCTGACGGAGCGGCAATAGAGGACGGAGAGGACGTAGTTCCTACACGTGCGGAAATTGCCGAGGTATATAGATTTTTGCGCTATGAGAATATGTGCGGACACACTATATTCAGCTACCGTTCACTCGGTGCATCGCTTTCCGAGCACATGGGAGGAGCCATAGATGGCACCAAGCTGAGATTTATACTGAGGATACTCGTTGAGATAAATGTGTGCGAGTGCGAGGAGCAGTCGGAAAGCTATTTCTGCCTTGAGGTGTGCCGTGATGCCCCTAAGACCAATATAGAAAGCTCGGCAACTTACAGAATGCTTTGCCGAAAGGCAAACCAAGCATAAAATCAAACTAAATTTATAAGTGACATTATTCGGTGCAATAGTGCCGGAAGGAGAAAACACTTTATGGAAGCAAATACCCAGAACAGCAATATTGAATACAACGCTAACCGTCTGCTCGACATACTTCGGGTGACGGGTAAAAAGTATGACCTTGAGAAGATACAAAAGGCGTATGAATATGCAAACGCTTTGCACGAGGGACAGTTCCGCAAGAGCGGAGAGCCGTACATCTCGCATCCGTTGGCGGTTGCGGAGATAGTCGCGGGACTTGAGCTTGACACAGACTCTATATGCGCGGCACTTTTGCATGACACGGTAGAGGACTGCTCGGATAAGGTTGACCTTAAGGAAATACAAAAAAAGTTTGGAGATCAGGTCGCATTACTTGTTGACGGACTTACCAAGATAGTATCCTTGCAGGTAGAGGATAAGGAGGAGCAGCATATCGAGAATCTTCGCAAGATGCTGCTTGCTATGTCAAAGGACGTCAGAGTTATATTTATAAAGCTCTGCGACAGACTGCACAATATGCGTACTCTTGGTGCAAAGGAGGATAAGAAGCGCCGCATTACCGCGCTTGAGACCATGCAGGTCTATGCCCCCTTGGCTCACCGTCTCGGTATGCAGAAGATCAAGCAGGAGCTTGAAAATCTCGGCATACAGTACCTTGATCCGATAGGATACGGAGAGGTAAGAGAGGCAATAGAGGACAAATACGGACAGAGCTTGAACGTTATCGAGCATATACGCTCCGTAATAACGGAAAAGCTTGCGGAAAACAAGATACATTTCACCCTTGAGGGAAGAATAAAGACGGTTTACAGCATCTACAAAAAGATGTATAACCAAAATAAGAATTTCGATGAGATATACGACTTTTATGCGGTAAGAGTTATCGTTGAAACGGAGCTTGAGTGTTATACGGCGCTTGGAATTATCCACGAAACCTTTAATTCGATTCCGGGAAGATTTAAGGACTATATTTCAACGCCCAAGCCCAACATGTACCGATCCTTGCATACTACTGTTATAGGACGTGACGGTATTCCGTTTGAGGTCCAGATCAGAACCCGTGAGATGCATCATATCGCAGAATACGGTATCGCGGCGCATTGGAAATATAAGTCGGGAGTATCCAGCAAGGAGGATATGGATAAGAAGCTCGAATGGATCTCGCGCCTTATCGAAACAGAGGGCGAAACGCGCGATCCTGACGAGTTTATGAACGCGCTCAAAACGGATATATTCCACGATGAGGTGTTCGTGTTTACTCCCAAGGGCGACGTTATCGCTCTGCCGCAGGGGGCAACCGTTATAGATTTTGCTTATGCAATACATTCGGCGGTCGGTAACAAGATGATAGGCGCAAAGATCAACGGAATGATCGTGCCCATCGACCGTGTAGTGCAGAACGGCGAGATCGTTGAAGTGCTTACCTCGTCAAACACCAAGGGACCCAGCCGCGATTGGCTCAATATAGTAAGAACCAGCGAGTCCAAGTCCAAGATACGTCAGTGGTTCAAAAAGGAATCGCGCACGGAAAATATATTTCTCGGTCGCGCTATCGTGGATTCCGAAATCAAGAAGCACGGCGCGCGTGTAAATGAGCAGCAGAAGAATGAAATACTTGCCGACGTGTCACAGCGAGTTGGCTTTATGAGTGTTGACGATATGTTCAATGCCATAGGTTACGGCGGAATATCGGTAAATAAGTTTTCAAGCAAGCTGCGCGAGGAGCTTAATAAGCTGGCGGAAATTGATTCCGAGCCGGTGGCGGTTACGGATCAGGATCTCATACAAAAGAGCGCGAAGCCCAAGCATCTTAAATCCAATAGCGGAATTATCGTTGACGGAGAGAGCGGCTGTCAGGTCAAATTTGCCAAGTGCTGTAACCCCTTGCCCGGTGACGACGTTATCGGATTTATCACCAAGGGCTATGGAATATCCATTCACAAAAAGGATTGTCCTAACGTCATTCAGGGAATGGCTAATCCCGAAAATAAGGACCGTTGGATCGTGGCAAGCTGGGAAGAGCCGGAGGGACACGATAGCTCCAGAAACGTTTACGAGGCGCTTTTGCAGCTATTTACCGAGGACAGAGTGGGTATGCTTGCCGACGTTGCAGTTGCGCTTGCCGACATGAAGGTGGCAATTCTGCACGTCAATTCGCAGAAGAGAAACAACGGCAGATGCATAATCAGTCTTAAGATCAGCTGTAAGAATATAGACCATTACAATTCTATCGTAGCGCGCCTGCGTTCGCTTAACGGCGTGGAAAGCGTTGGACGAGGATTTTTATAAGAGGGATTTTATTTATGAAAGCGGTATTGCAAAGAGTAAGCGAGGCGCGTGTCAGCGTTAACGGAGAGGTGAAGGGCAGCTGCGGACAGGGACTTATGATACTTCTCGGCGTGGCACAGGGTGACTGTGAGCAGGACGCGGAGCTGCTTGCCAACAAAATATGCAATCTCAGAATATTCAAAGATGAGAACGGCAAGATGAATCTTTCGGTAATGAGTATTGGCGGAGAAGCACTTGTTGTGTCGCAGTTTACGCTTATGGCAAATTACAAGCACGGCAACCGTCCCGATTTCCTTGAATCTGCGCCCCCCGCACGCGCAAACGAGCTGTACGAATATTTCGTTAAGCTTATGTCGGAAAAGCTTTCGCACGTCGGTTGCGGAGTTTTCGGCGCAGATATGAGAGTTGAGATAGTCAACGAGGGACCCGTCACCATAGTTATGGACAGCGAAGTCCTTAAAAATAAGCGCGCGTAAAAAGAGAAAAACAAAAATTTTGACAAAGGAAGAATTTATACAATGAAGCTCAATGTAAGCGGAAATATAAATCAGTACTACGTCCAAACGCTTTGTATGATATTTTTTCCCGGTGAAAAATTCTCGGAAAAGCAAAGCGAGCAGCAGGACGAGGTGGGCGCGGCAGTGCCCGAGCTTTCGCTCGTTCTTGACGAAAGTGAGGAGGGCGTAAAGGTCAAGGCAGAGCTGTGCCTTGACGAGAAGTACGCTTCTTGCGAAAAGATATATCCGATACGTGATGACGTGACGTATGACCGACTTAAAAAGATCGCGGTGGGTGACGCCATAATATCGGTATGCGGCGAGGTTATAGGATACCGTCCGTCTTGGGGCATGCTGGTCGGAGTACGTCCGTCCAAGGTTGCAACCGAGATGCTTGAGAGCGGAATGTCCAAGACCCGAGTTAAAAAGACGCTTGTGGGTGACTATTTCGTGATACCCAAAAAGGCGGCGCTTGCGACCGAGGTGGCGCTCAACGAGGCAGAATTTGTAAAAAGCGCTCATCCCAAGGATTGCAGCGTGTACATATCAATACCGTTTTGCCCGACTAGATGCGCGTATTGCTCGTTTGTGTCGTACACGTCCAAAAAGCTGCTCTCGACCATACCCGATTACCTTATCGCGCTTGCAGACGAGATAAATAAGACGTTTGACCTTATACGCGAGCTTGGTCTGCGCGTCAGAACTATATACATAGGCGGCGGAACGCCCACTATTCTTGATGCAAGTCAGCTTGATTGGCTTTTATCGGTGGTAGAGAATAAGACGGACGTGTCACTGGTCGATGAATACACGCTTGAGGCGGGAAGACCCGATACTATAAGCGAGGACAAGCTTCGAGTGGCAATAGCGCACGGAGTAAACCGAATAAGCGTAAATCCGCAGACGCTCAACGATGACGTTCTGCGAATCATAGGAAGATCGCACACGTCGGAGGATTTTTTGCGCGCATACGATATTGCAAGGAAGTCGGGGATTGAGATCATCAATACCGACGTTATTGCAGGACTTCCCGGTGATAAGTTTTCAAGCTTTGCCTCGTCCTTTGATAAGATAGTGTCGCTTGCACCCGAAAATATAACCGTGCATACGTTCAGCGTTAAAAAGGCGAGTGACGTGCTTAAAAGCGGTACGCACATATACTCGGTAAGAGGCGGAGACGTCGGAAAATGCGTTGACTATTCGCAAATAACCGCATCGCACGAGGGATACACGCCTTACTATATGTACCGCCAGAAAAACACCGTCGGAAACTACGAAAATGTCGGCTTTGCCCTTGATGGCAAAAAGGGACTGTATAATATATACATGATGGAGGAGATCCACTCGATATTTGCTTGCGGAGCAGGCGCAGTATCAAAATTTGTGGACTACACCTCTCCAAACGGCGAAAAACGCACAATAGAGAGATTTTTCAATCAGAAATACCCCTATGAATATTTGTCTGACAATAAGACGGACGCCAAGATAGAGGCGGCAAGAGAATTTTATTTGCGCAGAGGACTGATCTGACAGTAAAGCTTTCTTGCACATAAATCCTGAAAAGCAGGATTCATAAAAATGATTTATTAAATGGAGATCGTTATGAGTATTCTTTTCAAAAACGTATATCTTACCGAGAGCTACGGCTATGACGGATCGGTAAACGTCTTGGTAAAGGACGGCAGAATTGCTTACGTAGGCAAGGATATGCCCAAAGACAGCGCCAAGAGAGTTATAGAAGGCAACGGAAATCTGCTTTTGCCTGCATTTTATAACGCGCACTGCCATAGTGCAATGACGCTTTTCCGCGGATACGGTGACGATCTTCCGCTTCAGCGCTGGTTGAATGAAAAGATCTTTCCCGCAGAGGACAGACTGAACGAGGAGAGAGTTTACACCGGTTCTATGCTGGCTATCGCAGAGATGCTCAAAAACGGTGTCGTTTCATTCTCGGATATGTACTTTTTCCTTGACGAAACGGCAAGAGCCGTCCAGGAGAGCGGAATCAAGGCAAATCTTTCAAGATCAATCGTTTCCTTTGATCCCGACGCGGATTTTTCCAAGGACACAAGAGTGCTTGAATCCATCGATGTGTTCAACAGATGGCACGGTCGTGCAGACGGAAGAATAAAGATAGATATGTCGCTACACGCAGAATATTCCAACGTAGAGGGCTGCTTTAAGTACGTGGCGGATATCACGCGCGAGCTTAAAACGGGCTTCCAGATACACGTGTCGGAAACGCGCGAGGAGCACGAGGAGTGCATAGCAAGACACGGTGTTACGCCCATGAAATTCCTTGAGAATTGCGGAGTCCTCGACGTTCCCGTAACGGCGGCACACTGCGTATGGGTAAGTGACGACGATATCAGAATCATGAAGGAGCGCGGTGTCAGCGCTGCGCATAACCCCGTCAGCAACTTAAAGCTTGGTAGCGGTGTTATGCCCTATAAAAAGATGATGGACGCAGGCGTCAACGTAACGCTCGGAACTGACGGAGTGGCGTCAAATAATCGATTGAGCGTATTGCGCGAAATGCAGTATGCGGCGCTGATACACAAGGGAGTGTCACTTGACCCCTCGGCAACGCTTGCATCCGACATAATCAGATGCGGAACGCGCAACGGAGCTATCTCACAGGGCAGAGATGATTGCGGTGAGATAAAGGTGGGCATGAAGGCGGACCTTGTCCTGCTCGATATGCAAGCGTTTGACAATATCCCGTCTTATAACTTTGAATCCACAGTTGTTTACAGCGCA
>JAZRFU010000061.1:0-16418 GCA_045643865.1 Eubacteriales bacterium | reverse complement strand
ATACCGTCTATCTTAACGGCGCTTTCCTTATCCTTCGCTCCATTTTTCACAAGAGCGCGGATAACGTCGCCGAGATAGCACTTATGGTACACGGACAGTCCTCCCGCGATCACGAAGCCGATGTAAAGGCTCCATATAATGATGGCGAGAGTCATGACCGGATTTTCAAATCTTATATTCTGATATGCGTTCGGCATCAGATCAGTCCTTCTTCAGAACGTCAACGCCGAGGTACTTACGGAGACAGTCGGGCACGTTTACGCTGCCGTCGGCATTCTGGTTCTGCTCAACGAGTGCAGGGAGAATTCTCGACGTTGCAAGGCCGGAGCCGTTGAGCGTGTGGAGATATTCGATCTTGCCGTTTTCACGCTTAACTCTCATCATTCCGCGTCTTGCCTGATAATCACGGGCATTGGAAACGGAGCTGACCTCTTTATATCCATTCATGGAAGGAATGTTGATCTCGATGTCGTAGGTTCTTGCCATAGACGCAGAGCAATCCTCTGCGGCAAGCTTTACGGTTCTGAAATGGAATCCGAGACCTTTTACAAGGTTTTCTGCCTTTGCAACAAGCTCGTCGAACGCCTCATCGCTCTTTTCGGGGAGAGTAAACTGGAACATTTCGACCTTATTGAACTGGTGTCCACGCACCATTCCGCGCTCATCGGAGCGATATGATCCGGCTTCGCGACGGAAGCAAGGGGTATAGCTGACCAGCTTCTTGGGCAGATCTGCCTCGGTGAGAATCTCGTTTCTGTAAAGAGATGCAAGTGCTGCCTCGGCGGTGGGAAGCATGTATCTTACGCGGTTGTCGGTGGGATTTTCGATCTTATATACCTCATCTGCGAACTTGGGGAACTGACCTGCGGTAACTCCGCACTCGTATTCGAGCATGTGAGGGGGCAAAATAAGCTCGTATCCGTCTGCCAGATGGGTGTCGATAAAGTAATTGAGGAGCGCCCATTCAAGACGCGCGCCCATGCCTCTGTATATCCAGAATCCCGATCCGGAGAGCTTTGTGCCTCTCTCGTAGTCTATAAGACCGAGTTCTGTGCAGAGATCCACGTGATTTTTGGGCTCGAAATCAAATTTGTGCGGCTCGCCGAAGTAACGAAGCGGTTCGTTGTTCTCCTTACCGCCACTCTTAAGGTCGCGGTCGGGAAGGTTGGGCAGGCCAAGCATCAAGCCGGAAAGCTCAAGCTCTACTGCCTTGATCTGCTCGTCATTTGCCTTTGCCTGCGCGCCCATCTCCTTGGACTGAGCAAAAATGGGAGCGAGATCACGTCCCTCTTTTTTGTACTGGGGAATCATTTTGGTGAGCTTGTTCTGCTCTGCCTTGAGCGACTCCGTTTCGGTTATAAGAGCGCGTCTTTTGGCGTCAAGCTCAAGTATTTTTGCAATCTCCTCTGCGGCATCTTTTCCTTTGTGCGCAAGGCGTTCTATGACTTCTGCGGGATTTTCCTTTATATAGTTTATATCAAGCATTTTTATACGGTCCTTTCGGTTTTTGCTTTGTTTTTTTATGGTTTTAATGCGTATTCTTTTTTAGTTTGCGAAGAATTTGTCGCCGCAAAGCAAGCAGAGCAGCTCTTCAAGATCGGCATCACTATCGAACGTAAGTTCTACGGTTTTTTTCTTTGCTGTCTGGTTGATCTTTACACGTCTGCCGAGTGTATCCATGGCTCTGCGCTCAAGATCTCTCATATAAACGCGTCTTTGTACTGCCTCGTCGTCAGTCTTTTTGAGTATCTCTACATCGGTTGCTGCGAGAATCCCCTTTACTGCCTTTTCAACGTCGCGCACGGACAGATCCTTTTCATATACTCTGTTAGCAAGCGTAACCATTTGGTCCTCGTTGCCCAAAGAAAGAATTGCTCTGGCGTGGCCGCTCGTTATCTTGCCGTCCTTGAGAAGCTCGAGAACCTCGTCAGGCAGATCGGTAAGGCGGAGCATATTCGCGATTGCGGAACGGGATCTTCCGACCTCACGGGAAAGCTGCTCCTGCGTGAGTCCGAATCTCTCAATGAGCGCCTGATATGCAAACGCTTCTTCTACGGGATTGAGGTTTTCTCTCTGTACGTTCTCGACCAGAGAGATCTGCGCCATTTTGAGATCGTCTCCGTCGAGGATTATGACGGGAAGCTCGGAAAGCCCTGCCATTTTTGACGCTCTCCAACGACGCTCACCTGCAATTATCTCGTAAGCGCCTGGGAAACCGGGGTTTTCGCGCACTATAATGGGTTGCAGAACACCGTGGACGGCGATAGAATCAGCCAACTGCTGAATACTGTCGTCGTTGAAGGTTTTTCTGGGTTGATCTCTGCGCGGCTCGATGTCGCTTATTCTTACTTTAATTATTGAGTCCTTCTTGTCCTCAATAACGTTATTGTCGTCGAAAATAGAGTAAAAATCTCTACCAAGTCCACTTCTTGCCATATGTCATCTCCTTTATTATATTCTTGACGCAAGCTCTTTGGCTACCGCGAGATATTCAGCGGAGCCCTTGCATCTCTTGTCGTGATAATAAACGGGGCAACCGAATCCGGGCGCCTCGGAAACCTTTACACCTCTTGAAATGGGAGTGGAGAAAAGCTTGTCCGAATAGTGCTTTTTCAGCTCGTTCATTACCTGAAGCGACAACAAAAGACGGGAGTTATACATTGTGATAAGTATTCCCGTGATATTGAGCGAGGGGTTGAAGTTTGCCTTTACTCTGTTAATGGTTACGGTGAGCTGCGAAAGACCCTCGAGGGCATAGAACTCGCACTGCATGGGAATTATTATTCCATCACTGGCGACCATTGCGTTGACGGTGAGCAAGCTGAGCGAAGGGGGACAGTCGATGATTATGTAGTCATACTCGTCCTTTATGGGTTCGAGCGCTCTTTTCATAACGCTTTCGGCGCCGTTTCCGTCGTACAGATTGTATTCTGCGCCCGCCAAAGCTATATTTGTGGGGATTATGCTGAGATTTTCGTATTCTGTGACCAGAATCGCCTCTTTTGCGGAAACTGCGCCTGCGAGGACATCGTTGATCGAATACTTCAATGATTTTTTGGAAATTCCAACACCACTTGTTGCGTTACCTTGGGGGTCGAGATCTATAAGAAGCACCTTGTGACCGATAATTCCAAGGGACGCCGCAACGTTTACTGCGGAGGTGGTTTTACCTACGCCGCCTTTTTGGTTGGAAAAGGATATTATTTTTCCCAATTTCGTTTCTCCTATCGAAAAATTTTAGTTATACATTCTCATTATACACCATTTTTTTGTTGTTTGCAAGTGGATTTTTACATTTTTATATTATTTTTATCATTTTTGCGCCGTTTTTTGATGATTGCGAGCGAGTCGACGGGGCAACAAGTTGCTTCGATTTGGTTGATGGCGTGTCGAATCGAGTCGATGGATGTTTCACGTGAAACATCCCGAGCTGTCTCCAAATGAATGTTTCACGTGAAACAATGGGCTTGAATTTGGGGCGAGTGTTTCGCGTGAAACATAGGTGAATCGCGATACGTTGTTTCACGTGAAACAAAAAAAGCACCGTCCGTGTGGTCGGTGCTTTTTAATGTTGAATTGTTGATTTTACAAGGGTTTCTTTAATATTTGCGCATATTTGCGTGGAAATTGCGATGGAGTCGAGTGCTCTTTTTGGAACACGTATATATCGCGCTCTATTGTCATTTCCTCATAGCAAAAGGACTTTTTGGCGTTTTGCTTTAACGAACAACCAAGCTTTTGGATTCCTTCGCAAGCTTCGGCGTATTCTTCTTCACCTTTTGCGGATTTCATGGCGATAAAAAGGCCGTTCTTTTTTATCAGCGGAACACATAGCTCGTCAAGCACGTTGAGTCGAGCAACGGCGCGACTTATACAAACGTCATATTGCTCGCGATGATCCGCCGCAAATTCCTCTGCGCGCGCGCAAACCGCGGTAACGTTGTCAAGCCCAAGCTTTTTTGCGGCCAAATTGATGAAATCAATCTTTTTGCCAGTGCTATCAAGCGGAGTTACTGTTACGTCTGGGCGTAAAATCGCTATCGGCAGTGATGGGAAGCCCGCTCCACAGCCGACGTCTATGAGGTTTGAGCCCTGTGGAATGTATTCGCACACCGACGCACAGTCCACGAAATGCTTGAGAATTATCTCTTTTTCATCGGTTATTGCCGTCAGATTAAAGGTTTTGTTGGTTTGTATCAGTATATCCGATAAGCAATAAAGCTTTTTTGCCGCATCCTCGGTTATGAGCGATGAAAGCCCGTTTTGTGAAAATGCTTGCGATAATACTGACAAATATTCGTTAAAATTCATGTGATTGACCTCATTTTATCCCGAGATATACAAGGAGCACGGAAATGTCGGCGGGGTTTACTCCGCTGATTCGCGATGCCTGACCGAGAGTCAAGGGCTTTATTTTGTCAAGCTTTTGAGCCGCTTCTATTCGCAATCCTTTAATAGAAAGGTAATCAAGACCCTGCGGAAGCGCTTTTTGCTCAAGCTTTTCATACTTTTTGACCTCTGCGAGCTGCTTTTTTACGTATCCTTCATATTTTATGTTGATTGCGGCACTCTCGCAGATTATGCGATCAAGCGACGGACGGTTTTTGTCTATCGGGGTGATAGAATCGTAGTCAAATCCCGGTCGGCGCAAAAAATCTGCCAGAGAAACTCCTGATTTTGCCGCGTCAAGTCCTTTTCCCGCAAGGAATTCAGTCGCAAGCCCCTTTGATACGTACGCGCTTTCAAGTCGCTCGATCTCTTGCGCTATAAGGCGCTGCTTGCTCTCGAAATATGCAAATTGCTCGTCGGAAACCAGTCCTGCGCGTCTTCCTATTGGTGTAAGTCGCGCGTCTGCGTTATCCTGACGCAACAAAAGCCGGTATTCCGAGCGCGATGTCATCATTCTGTACGGCTCTGCCGTGCCTTTTGTTGTAAGATCGTCTATAAGTGTGCCAATGTAGCTGTTGGATCGCTCCAAAATGACCGCGTCCTTACCCGAAAGCTTTAATGCAGCGTTCATTCCTGCAACAAGTCCTTGAGCCGCCGCCTCCTCGTATCCCGACGTTCCGTTGAACTGACCTGCTCCGTAAAGCCCTGAAATCTCTTTGAATTCAAGGGTTGGATAGAGCTGAGTGGGATCTATGCAATCATATTCTATTGCATAAGCGTAGCGCATTATCTCTGCATTTTCAAAGCCCTTGAGCGAGCGAAGCATCTGATATTGCACGTCTGTGGGTAAGCTGGTCGAAAATCCCTGGATATACATTTCCTCGGTGCCGTCTCCAACCGGCTCAACGAAAAGCTGGTGTCTTTCCTTGTCCGCAAAGCGAACCAGCTTGTCCTCGATTGAAGGACAGTATCTTGGTCCCGTTCCGTGTATCTGCCCTGAATAGAGGGCGGAGCGGTGTATATTTTCCTTTATAATACGGTGAGTTTCGGCGTTTGTATATACAATGTGGCAGGGTATTTGCTCTAAATCCTTAAACTCTGCGGCATTGGAACGCCACGAGAACGGAATAAAGTCAGTTTCCCCGTCCTGAATTTCAAGCTCTGAAAAATCTATCGTGCTTTTTTTGACTCTGGCGGGAGTTCCCGTTTTGAATCTTTGGAGTATTATTCCGTTGTCTATCAAGGACTTGGATAATCCCTTTGCCTCGATGAGTCCGTCGGGACCCGCGGGGTAATTGACGTTGCCGACGAATATACGACCGTTGAGGAACGTGCCTCCGCAGATTATCGCAGCATCGCAATCCCAAAACTCACCCAAATGCGTTTCAACTCCGCAAATCCTTTTAGAATAAGGACTTTCGCTATATTCTTCTGTGATTATACGCGTTATTTCGGCTTGCACGAGACGCAGATTTTGCGTTTTCTCGATAACGGATTTCATTATAGACTGATATTTCCGTCTGTCCGCCTGAACTCTCTTGGAGTGTACTGCCGCGCCCTTGCCAAGATTCAAGGTTCTCGACTGAAGCGTAACGAGGTCAGCCGATCTGCCCATTTCTCCGCCGAGCGCATCTATCTCGTAAACAAGATGCCCCTTTGCCGTACCGCCGATAGACGGATTGCAGGGCATATTAGCAATACTGTCAAGCGACATGGTGAAAAGAACGGTATCAAGTCCCATTCTCGCGGCGGCAAGTGCCGCCTCAACTCCCGCGTGCCCTGCGCCGATAACGGCGATCTGTGTTTTAAGCTTCATCAGTCTACCCGTGAAAGATATTCTTTCTGTTCTTCGGTGAGAGCGTCTATGGAGATCCCCATAGTTTCAAGCTTCAGCTTGGCCACCGCGCAGTCTATCTCCTCGGGCACGGCATAAAGTTTCTTTTGGAGCTTTCCCTTGTTCTTTGCAAGGAATTCAAGCGATTTTGCCTGAATTGCAAAGCTCATATCCATAATTTCAGCGGGATGACCGTTTCCTGCGGCGAGGTTTACAAGACGTCCCTCTGCGAGCAGATTGATTATTCTGCCGTCTGCCATTTCGTATCCCTTTATGTTGGGCTTGCGGTCAAATTCTCTGACGGCGAGAGAGGAGAGATCCTGCTTGTTTATCTCGACGTCGAAGTGTCCGCTGTTAGCCAGCAGAACGCCGTCCTTCATGGTCTTTATATGCTTTGCGGTGATTACATCTGCACAGCCCGTAAGCGTTACGAATATATCACCTATCTTTGCCGCTTCGTCCATAGGCATCACGGTAAATCCGTCCATAACCGCCTCGATCGCCTTAATGGGATCTATTTCGGTTACGACTACAACTGCGCCCATACCCTTGGCTCTCATTGCAAGTCCCTTGCCGCACCAGCCGTATCCGGCTACAACAAAGGTTTTTCCTGCGATCATAAGGTTGGTGGAGTTCATTATTCCGTCAAGCGTTGACTGTCCTGTGCCGTATCTGTTATCGAACAAATGTTTGCAATTTGCATCGTTAACATCGATCATTGTGTAATCGAGCTTTCCTGCCGCCTCGCGCGCCATAAGACGGTGCACACCCGTGGTGGTCTCCTCGCAACCGCCAATGAGATTTTTACCGTATTCGCGGTATTCTCCGTGGAGCAGCGCCATAAGGTCGCCGCCGTCGTCGATGAGAATGTCGGGGCAGAATGAAATGGTGTTTATGAGGTCGCGAGTATATCCCGCCTCGTCCGTACCGTGCACGGCATTGACCTCAAAGCCCTCGTGTACGAGAGCCGCGGCAACGTCGTCCTGCGTGGAGAGCGGATTACAGCCCGTTACGCGCACCTCGGCGCCTCCCGCGCGCAAAACCATTGCCAGATTTGCGGTTTTTGCCTCAAGGTGTATCGACATAGAGATTTTCATACACTTGAACGGCTGATTTTTTATAAATTCCTGTTCAATGGAGGAGAGCAGGGGCATATAAGAGCGTACCCAATCTATTTTGTCCTTGCCCGACTGCCACAGAGATGTGTCTTTTACGTTACTCATTGATTTTTTCTTCCTCTCGGTAAGCATATTTTTACAAGTACTATTTTATCAAATAAAGCGCGTTTCGTCAAGGGCTTTTTGAGCTTGTAGCGCTTTTCACGTGAAAATCATCAAAAAATCAAGAATTAGTTATATAATTACATAATTAATGTTCATAAGTAGTTTACAAATTCGTGCTAAACTGTAATTTGTGAAATTGTTTGTACGGCACGTCTGCCGTGCTTGTAAATGCCGTTACCGAGCTTTGAAATTTCGGGAAACGGGGGAAGGATAGATCTGCTAATGATAAAAATTGAGCATCTTACAAAAAATTACGGCTCTAATTGCGCCGTTGACGATATAAGCTTCGAGGTGGGACGCGGTGAGACGGTGGGATTTCTCGGTCCTAACGGAGCGGGCAAGAGCACGACTATGAATATTCTGACGGGATATCTGTCGGCTTCCTGCGGACGTGTGTCGGTTGACGGCAAGGACATTCTGGCAGATCCTATCGGCGCGAAAAAATTGATAGGTTATCTTCCCGAGCAGCCGCCTGTATATCCCGATATGACGGTCGATGAATATTTGAAATTCAACTACGAGCTTAAGGGCTGCAAGCTTGCTCGCGAGCCGCATCTTGCGGAGATATGTGAGGTCGTGAAGATAAGCGACGTAAGACGCAAGCTCATTCGCAATCTTTCAAAAGGATACAAGCAGAGAGTCGGTGTTGCGGGAGCGCTTGTCGGCAATCCTCCCGTTATAATTTTTGACGAGCCGACGGTGGGACTTGATCCCAAGCAGATAATCGAGATGAGAGGACTGATACGCGCACTGGGTAAGAATCATACGGTGCTCGTTTCCACCCATATACTCGGTGAGGTAGCGGCGGTATGTGACCGAATCATTATAATAAACAAGGGCAAGATCGTGGCAGACGAATCTACTGAAAACATTACGCGAGTCGTTGAGAATAACCGCCGATTCAGCGTTAAAATATGCGGAGGACAAAAAGAGGTTCTGGACACGCTCAAGGCAATTCCCGGCGTTTGCTTTGCGGAGGCGCAGGCAGGACGCGACGGCGAGGCGTACACCTATACAGTTGAGAGTGAGATGGGTGTTGATGTAAGAAAAAAGCTGTTCTTTACTTTAGCGCAAAAGGGATATGCTATGGTAGGACTTGAGGCGCTCGGTATGAGTCTTGAGGATATATTCATAAGCGTAGTTGACAGTACCGAAAAGGAAAAGGGCGCGCAGAGTCAGAGATACGCTCGCAAGACGGCGCAGAAGAGAGGGGCTCGCACCAAAACTACTCTTGAAGACGAGCTGGCGCGTGAGCTGGTCGATAAAGCGGAGCGCAAGCGCGAGGAGGCGTCGGAGCAGCCGTACGAGGAATGACTGACGGACGGAAAACCGTTTTTATGCATAATTTGAAAGGATCTTTGAAAAATGCTTGCTATATATAAAAAAGAAATGCGATCCTATTTCGTCAATCCCATAGGATACGTATTTTCGGGAATATTTTTGGTGTTTTCGGCAATACTTTGCTGCTATACCACATTGCTCTCAAGGAGCTACGATACGTCAATGTATTTTATGCTGATGATATTCGCGCTCGTTGTGCTTATCCCGATACTGACGATGAGACTGTTCTCCGAGGAGAAGAAGATGCGCACCGAGCAGCTGCTGCTCACCGCTCCCGTAAGCATAACGGGAATGGTAATGGGTAAGTTTTGCGCCGCGCTGACCATGTACGTAGGGTGCTTGGCGGTATCGTGCATAAATCTCATTCCATTGTACGTTGTTGCGGCAATTGAACGCGGCAATCTCGGGCACGATACAGTAAATATAGGCCCCGTAAACGCTCAGGTCATAGGTTGCCTTGTCGCGCTTTTACTCATAGGCGCGGCATTTATCGCAATAGGCACGTTTATTTCCTCGCTTACGGAAAATCAGCTGGCGGCGGCTATAATAACCATTGCGGTGCTTGTCGGACTTATCGGAATCGATATGTTTTCGGCGATTATTGACGTTTATGCTGTCAGAATGGTGCTTGGCTGGGTGTCCGTGCTTGGCAGATTCAATAATTTCAGCGTTGGAATCTTTGATATAGGCGCGGTGGTATATTTTGCCTCGCTCGTCTTTGTTTTCCTGTTTTTGACTGTAAGAGCTTATGAAAAGCGCCGCTGGAGCTGAAAGGTACGGTGTCGAAAGGTCTTATGAAGGGATTTATTAAACGGCGCAAGCTGAAATACGGTAGCGTTGCCGTTGTGATAACCGTACTTACGGTCGTTGCGGTGATAATGCTCAACGTTATAGCTGCTATACTTGCCAACCGATACGAGTGGATGTATAGAAATATGACGTCTGAAGCGCTCTATGCTATCAGTGAGGATTGCGAGAATTATATTGCCGAGTACGTTATCAGCGAGGTGGATCGCGTTAACGGCGAGGACGGACAGCAGAAGATCAAAATAATTTTCTGCAACGAGAAGGAAACTATCCGCGCGGACGAATCACTGCGATATATTCATGACTCGGTTTACGAGATAATGGATATGTTTCCCGAATATATGGAGACGGAATATATAAACGTATGGGAAAATCCGTCGTTGGCAAGAAAATACGGGGTTACCTCAACGGGTGACGTAATTTGTGAGTTCAACGGCAGATATGAAACCATGAATTTCGCTGATTTTTATATTTTTGATCCTGCGGATATGGAAAATGCGGTCGCTTATAACGGGGAGAAGATAATTGCGTCCTGCCTTATGAGAGTTACACAAGAGAATACTCCCGTTTGCTACTTTACGGCTAATCACGGTGAGGAATTTTCCGATACTACGCTCATGAGAACTATCGTTGAAGCGGGATATACCGTAAAATTTGTTGACTTGTCAAAAAGTGACATTCCCGACGAATGTGATCTGCTCATAACCTTTGCGCCAAAGCAGGATATGGCGGTATCGGACGGAGTTTCGGGTGTGTCGGAGATAGACCGTCTTGACGCGTATATGGCTCGCGGCGGCAAATATATAGTATTTTTGTCTGCGGATTCGTTTTCATCGGGATCGCGTGACAATTTTGAGGGCTTTCTTGCCGAGTGGGGCGTAAAATATATGCACAGAACGTCAAGCGACGGCGTTGAGAATGCATACGTCGTAAAGGACAACACAAATTCCTTGACGGTGAACGGATACACTGTGCTTTCGCAAAATGCATCGTCAGGCAGAGGCGCTGATGCGCTTTCGGGGACAAGCTATCCCAATGCCTTTGGAAATGCTACCACGATTGAGTTTGCGGACGGCTTTGAGTCGGACGGGAACGGCAACTTTGTAAAAAACACGCCTTGCGGAGTTCGCGAGGTGTCGGCGGTGCTGACATCATATCCCGAAGCAGAGGCATATGCGGGCGGCATGGCGGTGGCAAGAGCGGATAAAGACCCCTTTGTGCTTATGTCGATGTCATATCAGAAGCAGACCGACGGTACGGAATCCTACCTTATAGCCCTGTCATCAACGGAATTTGCAGAAAATGAGCTGATGCAGTCGGCGGTACTTGGAAATAGCCGCACGCTGACGGAAATAATAAGATACATGGGTAAGGATAACGCACCCTCGCAGCTGGTATTCAAGCCGTTTGAGAGCGCGGGCATTGAAAGCTTGACGGTATCGGCGGCAAATACGATAACAGCAGTGCTTGCCGCAACACCTGCGGTGGTGCTGGCGACACTTGGCTTGATAGTGCTGATAAAGAGAAGAAGCTTATGATATTTTTAGAAGATCGCGAAAGGAGGGCGGTAGCTTGAAGCGCAGAGAAAAAGAACAACTCGCGGAGATGTCGGTTGACGGCAATGTCATGGAAAAACAACTCAAAAAAAGCAATAAAGGAAGGACCGCTCTGACGGCGGCGGTCATAATAGCGGTCATAATACTCAATGCGGTAATATCCGCCGTCGGCGATGCTCGTATGTGGTATGCCGATATGACCGATACAAGATACAAAAGTGAGATCACACAGCTATATACGCTCTCGGACGAGTGCCGTGACCTTGTAGGCAGAGATGCGGTAAGTCAGATTGAGACCGTAAATGCGCAAAGAACTGCGCGTGGAGAAGACGAGATAAAGCTCAAGGTGGTATTTTGCTCGGATAAGGACATTATAGAGGGCGATGCGCTTATGTGTTACGTCAGCTATACCGCCAGGGCACTGGCAAACGAATTTCCTCACGCCATTGAGGTTGAGTATATAAATATCGAGCAAAATCCGTCTGCGGTCCAGAAATATAAGACCACGTCTGCCGCAACTATATACAATTCCGATATAATCGTGGAATTTGGCTCGGAATATCTGGTCCACAAGATAAGCTCGTTCTACTATCAGGATTCCACCGAAGATACACCTTGGGCGTATAACGGCGAGCAGAGATTGGCGGCTACTATACTTGCGCTGACTCGCGCGGAATCCCCGGTATGCGCGCTTACGTATAATCACGGAGAGCAGCTGTTTGATGGCGACGGCAATATAAAGGCGGAATATTCGGAATTTATAAAGCTGGTCGGCGGAGCGGGATACGACGTTATAACGATAGACCTTGAAAATGACGTTATCCCCGAAAATTGCAGAATGATAATAACCTTTGCTCCCACAAGGGATTTTTACGGATACGGAAATATGGGACAGAGCGGAGTGTCGGAGATAGAAAAGCTGGACAGATACCTTGATGGCTCAAATTCCTTCTTCTACGTATGCAATCCCGAAACGCCAAAGCTTGCCAATCTTGAAGAGTATCTTGAGGAATGGGGCGTTGCTGTTGCGAGAGAAAATGATGCGTCGGGGGTAGAGCAAAATTACGTTATTCGCGACGAAATGAACTGTACGGACGTCGGACTCGGCAAAGCGGTGCTTGGCAATTACGTCGATTTCGGTCTTGGAGGCAAGATAACCGAGGATATGCGCAAGAGCGCATACCCTGCGCGAATCGTGTTCCCAAGCTCTACCGCGATACGTCCGTCTGATACCTATAACCGTATATGGGTAAGGGACGGAGAGGAAACGGACGCCCCGGTCTACTCGTACTATAACTATTACCGTAACGGAATAAACAGAAATTTACTTGAAATATTCACTACTTACTCCACGGCTAACGCTGAGGTCGGCGGTGACATTTACGAGGTGGCAACCGAGCAAAGCAGATTCCGCCTTATGACTATCACGCAGGAGGAGCGTCAGGTGCAGGAGGGCGATTATTCGTCAGTAAATAAGGCATCGTACGTGCTGGCGCTCGCCTCGACTGATTTTCTCGGCAACGAGCTTTTGACCTCTACCGCGTACGGAAATGCCGATGTGGTACTGTCTGCTTTGCGCAATACGAGCGCGGAGATAGTACCCACGGACGTTGAGATAAAGGTGTTCTATATTTACGGCATAGAAGATAACGCGGCGTATGCGCAGGTGGGAGTGCAAGGTTGGCTCTTGGGCTTATGCATAGCTCCGAGCGTAGTGCTGGCAGTTGTCGGCGCAGTGGTGATAATACGCAGAAAATACAGATAAAAACCCAAACTAATTAAGGAATTTGGTATGCAGGATAAAAAATCTTACGTGCCCGTATCGGCGGCAAAGAAAATAAAAGAGAAGAATATGCTGAAGCGGCAACGCAGAGCGATCGCTATTATGATCGCGGCGATTGCCCTTTTGGTGCTTCTTACTGTTGCCGTTGTCTATATCGTTGGAATATACGTTTACAATGACGTTGACGGCACGGAGTACTATATCAAAAAGGTTGACGGAAAGTACGCGCTTTGCTATAAAAACGGCACTGTGTGCGACCGAAACGACCAAGGATACTATCAGACCGATCTCGGCACTTTGGTCATTGTTGACGAGGAGAGCGGAGAGAGTGAGACGTATGCGGTCGTGCATACAAGCGGAAGCGAGGTTCAGGATTTCGGCACCTACGTGCTTATGTTCAAGCAGCTGACGTACGATGCAGGCGCGACAAAGGATAAGTCCAAGGTTATAAGTGCCATCGAGGTGCATAATGAGCACGGAGAATACACGTTTTGCCGTGATGATAACGGTCAGTTCGTTATCAAGGGCAGCGAGGGAACTCCCTATAATAAGGAAACATTTGCGCAGCTTGCGGTAGCGTGCGGATATACGCTTTCCACCCGTCGCCTGCAATCCCCCCAAAAGCTGCCTGACGGAAGTATCGACTACGCGGAATACGGTCTTGCCCCCGAAAAGCGAGAGCGCACCGAAGTCGATGCGAACGGCAACGAGATCACCGTGGAATACGATTATATACCTGCTTGGTATACTATAAGCACAATGTCAGGTGATAGCTATAAGGTCATCATTGGAGATATGACCGTTACAGGCACGGGATACTATGCAAAAATGGATGGCAGAGACACCGTATATATTCTCGGCGTCAACGGTATCAAGGATCTGGTTCTGGGCAGAGTGGAGGAGATAGTCAGTCCTACAGTCGTTTTCCCGATGGATCTGAACAGCTATTTTAACGTCAAGGACTTTATGATATACGCAAATATTGATTATGAGCGTATATATTCGGAGCTTGCCGACAAGTACGGTGAATATGATGAGCTTCCCGAGGAATTTTACAAGGATTACGAGAAGCTTTTTGAAATATACAGCAAGAAAATGTGTGAGTTCTCCTTCATTTCTCTTGAAGAAAGACAGGGAACACTTAACGCGCATACGCCATACGTGTCCAATCTTGAATACGCGGGCGGATATTATATAAACAGCGCCAATGCAGACGTCGTGCTGTATAATCTGTACCAGACCGAGTTTGAGAGAGTGGTCAAGCTGGCGCCCACGGATGAGGAGCTTGACGAATACGGACTTTTATATTCTGAATATCTTATCGGCTTCTTGTATCAGACCAAGAACGGAAAGGGTGAGGACGTTTACGTTGAGAACGTTATAAACGTAAGCAAAAAAAGCGAGGACGGAGTGTTTTATGCCTACTCGCCCGCTTACGATATGATAGTTGCGGTGCGCGAGAAAAGCTTTGCCTTCCTTGAATGGGAGGAGATAGAGTGGTATGATTCGGGATATATTCAGCTCAGCATATCCAATATCGACAAGATAATTATTGAATCTCAGGATCTTAACGTTGAATTTGAGATCGAGGATTCCGCATCTAAATATACCTCTTACGTTGAACTGAATCAAAGCTCTATAAGCGTTGGTGACGTTCAGTACCGCGTTGCGTATGATAAGGATACCGGAAAATACGTGCTTTTGCGCAATGGCGAAAAGATGAATGCCATCTATGAGGGCGATTATCTGTTAACGCCTACCTCTTATACAGCGGGCGTGGCAGAGGCGGAAAACTATCTGTTTGCCGAGAGTCAGGAAATGGACGCAAACGGTGACGGCACTAACGATAGCGTTATGTACTATTTTTATAACGTAGGATATAACGGCAAGGAATATGCTCTTGTTGCCCAGCTCGTCTATACCGATTATAACGGTAACCGACTCGCAGAGGACAAGATCGTGTGGGGACAATCTGCGCGTAAAACGGAGTATTTCGCAACTAATAGCGGATATTTGTATTTTACGGGTGAGAGCTCCGGTGTTGGCGCTTATCTTAAAGCAACGTATGCAGATCAAAAGCGCGGAAGCTTTGGCGAGGGCAATATATTTGTAACGTCGGGAGATGCATACGTGCTGGTCGATTCCAAAACGGGTGAATGGATGACCGTGAAAAACGTTGCCGAGGGAATATATTTTGCGGACCGCGAGAATAGCCGTCTTGCCGAAAAGGCGGTCGAGCTTCCTGCAACCTACTATGAGAGCGGCAAGATAAAGAGATACGGCGAAATCTATTATCCCATTACGGCGAAAAAGATTCGTTATAATTCGGATACCGACAAAATAATGGCTTATAACACGTCGAAAAAGACGTGGGAAAATATAACGCACTCGGACTGCACGATAGGTGTCTGGAGCGAGGGAGCGTATTATGCGCTTGACGATGGAACACTCGTGGCGGTCGATGCCCGTAGCGGAAGCTTGGGCGAGGTAACTGTTCTTACAAGTCCTGTGTATATCGCCGATATATATGCCGACGGTGAGAGATTGGATTATACTTTGACGAACGGCGATGAGGAGATCAGCGCAATGTCCAATTTCCAAGACCTCTACCGCGCAATGCTTTACGCCTCGCTGGAGGGTATGGCGGAGCTTGATAGTGCGCAAAAGCAGTATTTTTGTGCATTGGACGATTTTTCGACTGATTACGAGGGCAATCCCTGCCAGCTCAAGATAACTGTTATAGCCACCGACGCAAAGGGCAATGAGCGCAACGTGGTTTATAGATTTTATCAGTACAGTGAGCGCAAATCGTATCTGACTATTGAGCTTTTGGGCGAAGACGGAGTATCAAGCTCCGAGAAGGGCTACGGAAGCTTTTACGTTATGCGATCGTTTGTTGATAAGATAATTAAGGATGCAAAGCGCGTGACTGCGGGTGAGCAGGTCATATCGGAATCCAAATATTGATAAACAGTAAAAATAAACGCCGATCCTTCCAAAACATCGGATAATATAAATAGGAAGGAACGGCGTTTTTGCGCGCGAAAAATAAGCCGAAAATTTTTTTGAAAAAGGTATTGACAAGCTAAATGATTTGTGATATAATATTCAAGCGTTCGACGCGACATTCGTTTCGCGCGACTTAATATGGCGGGATAGCTCAGTTGGCTAGAGCAACCGGTTCATACCCGGTAGGTCATGGGTTCAAGTCCAATTCCCGCTACCAAATCCAACGCAAAAGCGTTGGATACGGCCCGTTGGTCAAGCGGTTAAGACACGGCCCTTTCACGGCTGTAACATGGGTTCGATTCCCGTACGGGTCACCAAAAACAAAAGAGGAGTAGCATCGCTACTCCTCTTTTGTTTTTGCCGATTTCTTTACCGGAGCTGAACCCACTACCAGTCGAGAGTTGCGCTTTCGGAAC
>JAZRFU010000060.1:0-5689 GCA_045643865.1 Eubacteriales bacterium | reverse complement strand
TTTTGCAGTCCGACCGAGTTTATCATTCCCTCGGGACATTCCGCAATTCTGGGCGTGGGATTGCCAAATCTTGCATCCTTGGTCGTTCCCTTAAAGGAAAACGTGCCAAGCATATTTATGTCGTAAAGCTCTGCGAACTCATAGCCAAAGCCAAACGTGCCCGACGCAGGAATAACAGGATTTTCAAGCTCGATACCGCAAAGGGTAACACTCATTTTTCCCATAGTATCTCCTCCTTCTGCAATACAGGACCGTCCTTGCATATTCTCTTGTATCCGGTAACCGTCTTGCACGAGCAGCCCATACAAGCGCCAAAGCCGCAGCCCATGCGCTCCTCAAAGCTGAACTGTCCCGACGTCGCCGACGCGGAATAGGCCGCGCGAAGCATGGGCTCAGGACCGCAGGTGTAAAAATACGTGTAGTCCACGTTTTTCATCGCGTCCGTAACAAATCCACGAGTGCCGTACGAGCCGTCCACGGTAGTAACAGTGACCGACGCGCCAAGTGCCTTGAATTCGTCCTCGTAAAAGACCTCGTCACGCGTGTTAAATCCGAGTATGACGGACACCTGCTTGCCCTCGCCGATAAGCTTCTTGCAGAGCATATACATGGGCGGAACACCAACTCCGCCGCCAAGCAACAAAGGTTTATCCCCCGACGTATCGGTGTCGTATCCGTTGCCAAGACCGCTCAGCACGTCAAGCAGCTCACCGCATGCCATGCGGCTCATCTGATCCGTTCCCTTGCCGACCACCTTATATATGATAGTCAGCTCTCCGTCAGTGCAGTCGCACACCGAGATAGGACGGCGCAAAAACAGTCCGTCAAGCTTGATATTGACAAACTGACCGGGGGCGGTTATATCCGACGTATCTCCCACAAGCGTCATTTTATAGACGCTTTGCGTGAGAGCTACGTTCTCTTTAATCTCAAATAAGCTTTGTTTCATTTTTTCCTCTTGTTATATTCTCACGCATCTATCGTGGATATTGTCAGCGTGGTTTCCTCAAGCACGTCGAGAAGCACACGTACCGTATCAAGCGAGGTGAATATCGTCGCATTGTTCTCCGTTGCATACTTTCTTATCTCGTACCCGTCGCGCGCAACGCCCGAGGACGAGGAGTCACTCGTGTTTATAACGTACGCGATATGTCCCTGACGCAAGGAGTCCGCGATCTCGTCCGATCCCTCGCTTATCTTGCCGAGCACGTGGGTGCGTATTCCGTTCTTTTTGAGGAATTCCGCGGTTCCCGCTGTCGCCTCAATGTTAAATCCGAGGTTGTAGAATCGGCGAATGAGAGGAAGTGCCTCCTCCTTGTCCTTGTCCGCTATGGTAGCAAACACTGTTCCATAGTTTTGCAGATGCATACCCGATGCCTGCAATGCTTTATAGAGCGAGCGGTTGAGCTTGTCGTCGTATCCGATCGCCTCACCCGTTGATTTCATTTCAGGTGACAGATATGCGTCAAGTCCGCGTATCTTGTTGAAGGAGAATACGGGTACCTTTACGTACCATCTCTGCTTTTCGGTGGGATAGAGATCGAATATTCCCTGCTCTTTGAGCGACTTACCCATAATGACCTCAGTTGCTATGTCGGCAAGCGAGTAGCCCGTCGCTTTGGAGAGGAAGGGTACCGTTCTCGACGAGCGGGGATTTACTTCGATAATATATACCTCGTCGTTCTTATCAACGATGAACTGTATATTGTAAAGACCGATTATGCCTATTCCGAGTCCGAGCTTCTTGGCATATCCGAGGATAGTGCCCTTGACCTTATCCGAGATGCTGAACGGGGGATATACCGAGATAGAGTCGCCCGAGTGTATTCCCGTTCTCTCAACCAGCTCCATAATACCGGGCACGAATACGTCGCGTCCGTCGCAGATAGCGTCGACCTCGACCTCCTTACCGCTGATATACTTATCAACAAGTACGGGCTTGTCCTCGTCTATCTCAACGGCGGTTCTGAGGTAGTGACGGAGCTGATCCTCATTTGCGACTATCTGCATTGCGCGTCCGCCAAGCACGAACGAGGGGCGAACCAGCACGGGATAGCCGATCTTGTTTGCCGCCGCGATTCCGTCCTCGATCTTGGTGACTGCTCTACCCTCGGGCTGAGGAATGTGGAGCTCTTCGAGCAGCTTTTCAAAGAGATCTCTGTTCTCCGCTCTGTCGATAGCCGCGCAGTCCGTTCCGACTATCTTTACACCTCGACGCGTCAGAGGATCGGCAAGATTTATCGCCGTTTGACCGCCGAGAGAGGCGATAACGCCCTCGGGGCTTTCAAATTCAACGATATTCATTACGTCCTCGGGCGTCAGCGGCTCGAAATAGAGCTTGTCTGCGGTGGTGTAATCGGTTGAAACGGTTTCGGGGTTGTTGTTTATGATAATTGCCTCGTAGCCCCATTTCTTTATCGTGGTAACGGCGTGTGCCGTCGAATAGTCAAACTCAACGCCCTGACCTATGCGAATAGGACCTGCGCCAAGCACCACGAGCTTGTTTTTATTTGTCAGAATCGAATCACCCTTGCCCGTATAAGACGAATAGAAGTACGGAATGTACGCGCCTGTGTGCAGCGTATCTACCATACGGAATACGGGAACGATGCCGTTATTCTTTCTCGTGTTGCAAACGTCCTGCTCACTTACGCCCCAGAGCTTTGCGATATACTTGTCGGCAAAGCCCATTTCCTTTGCACGACGAAGCACACTCGCGTCGCCCTTTGCCGCTTCAAGCTCTCGCTCCATATCGACTATCTTCTTAACAGATTCAATAAAGTAAGCCGTGATCTTTGTGACAGCGTGTATTCTCTCCACTGACACGCCAAGGCGCAAAAGCTGTGCTACGGCGAAAATATCGTCCGCGTGGAAATCGCCAAGGTAATCTATTATCTCGTCCGCACTCATATCGTCGAATTTTGCCATATGAAGATGGCAAACGCCTATTTCAAGCGAGCGCACGGATTTAAGCATACATTCCTCAAGGTTAGAGCCGATTCCCATAACCTCGCCCGTCGCCTTCATCTGTGTGCCGAGCAGGTTGGGCGCGCTTGCAAATTTATCAAACGGGAAACGCGGGAATTTAGCGACTATATAGTCGAGGCGCGGCTCGGTTGCCGCGGTGGTATTAGCCAGCGGTATCTCCTCAAGCGACATGCCGACGGCAATCTTCGCGGTAACGCGCGCGATAGGATATCCGCTTGCCTTGGATGCCAGAGCGGACGAGCGCGATACACGAGGATTAACCTCGATAAGATAATATTCGCTGGTTTCGGGATTGAGCGCAAACTGCACGTTACAGCCGCCCTCGATTTTAAGCTCGCGGATTATCTTTATCGCCGAATCGTTGAGCATTTTAAGATCGTGATCGTTAAGCGTAAGTATGGGCGCTACGACAATGGAATCTCCCGTGTGAACGCCTACGGGGTCGATGTTCTCCATTCCGCATATTGTAATGGCGTGATCGTTAGAGTCGCGCATTACCTCAAATTCTATCTCCTTATAGCCCTTAACGCTCTTTTCGATAAGCACCTGATGAACGGGAGAGAGCTTAAATGCATTTCTGCCTATCTCGTAAAGCTCCTGCTCGTTTGCGGCAAATCCGCCGCCCGTACCGCCAAGCGTGAACGCGGGGCGCAATACGACGGGATACCCTATACGCTGCGCCGCCGCCTTTGCCTCGTCAAGATTATATGTAATCTCCGAGGGAATAGTCGGCTCGCCGATGGACTGACACATCTCCTTGAACAGCTCTCTGTCCTCGGCTCTCTCAATACTTTCACTGCTTGTTCCAAGCAGCTCGGTGTGACATTCCTTCAAGATTCCCTTCTTTTCCAGCTGCATAGCCAGATTAAGTCCCGTCTGTCCTCCGATTCCGGGGACAATTGCGTCGGGACGCTCGTATCTGAGAATCTTCGCTACGTATTCAAGCGTCAGGGGCTCCATATACACCTTGTCCGCTATGGTGGTGTCCGTCATTATCGTTGCGGGGTTGGAGTTTACAAGCACTACCTCGTAGCCCTCCTCCTTGAGCGCAAGACACGCCTGCGTTCCCGCATAGTCAAACTCTGCCGCCTGTCCGATAACGATAGGCCCTGATCCGATAATGAGTATTTTTTTCAAATCCGTTCTTTTCGCCATATTTATCTCCATTCCTTCCCCAAGTCATCTGCCCTTGAGAAAACAATTATTTTTCAAACACTAAACTTTACAATTCCACTATCTTGCCGTCTTTTACGGTGACGAGATGCTTTCCGAATACCGAGCTTCCCTCAAACGGCGTCGCCTTGCCCATAGAATAGAATTTGTCGGGGGCGATCTTGTATTCACAATTAAGATCCCAGACCGAGAAGCTGTCACCCATAGGCAATCCGAACCGCTCGCGAGCGTTGTAGCAGAGCAGATCGGTCAATCTTTCGAGTGTGATAACGCCCTCTCTTACAAGATAAGTGTACATGAGCGGAAACGCCGTTTCAATTCCGACTATTCCGAAAGCACTGCCCGCAAGTCCGCGCGACTTTTCCTCCTCGGAGTGCGGCGCGTGGTCGGTTGCTATCATATCAACCGTGCCGTCAACGATTCCGTCAAGAAGAGCCAATCTGTCTGCCTCGCTTCGCAACGGCGGATTCATTTTGAAGCGTCCGTGCTCCTGAAGATCCATATCATCAAGTATCAGGTAATGCGGTCCCGTTTCACACGTCACCTTGACTCCGTCCGCCTTTGCCGCCCTGATAAGCTCTACACTCTCCTTGGTCGATATGTGGCAGACGTGATAATCACAGCCCGTGTCCTTGGCTAAAACAAGGTCGCGCTCTATTTGCTTGTATTCGCTCTCCGAGCATATACCACGGTGACCGTGAATACGCGCATATTCTCCGTCATGTATATAACCGCCGCGCAAAAGCTCGTTGACCTCGCAGTGCGCCACGATCATCTTGCCAAGTGCGCGCGCCCTCTGCATTGCCTCGCGCATCATGCCCGAGTCCTGAACTCCGCGTCCATCGTCCGAAAAGGCAATTACCGACTGCGCCATTCCCTCAAGGTCAGCTATGCGCTCCCCTTTCTGCCCCACCGTAATAGCGCCGTAAGGATGAACGCCGATAAGCGCGTCGCGCTTGATTATACCAAGCTGCTCGTCAAGGTGCGCTCGACTGTCGGGTACGGGATTCAAATTTGGCATCGTGCAAACGTCGGTATAGCCACCTGCCGCCGCCGCGCGAGAGCCGCTCAAAACGGTTTCTTTATAAGAAAAACCCGGCTCGCGAAAATGCACGTGCACGTCGCAAAAACCGGGAAAAACAGTATATTGGGGAAAATTAAAAGCAGAAAGAGCATCATTGGAAACGAAAGCGCTTGCCAATGACTCAGCATCCTTTTTTCTAGCATACATTTTTGCTCCAAGAACTGCCATTTTATACCTCTGCTTGACCTAATTCTATATTTTAATTATTATATCATATAATACTATCCGTGTCAACAGATATTTTCAGACTTTTCGCCTTTTTAGCAAAAATATCGGACGGAAAATTCCGCCCGATATAATCAATTAAAACAGTCCTGTGATCTTACCGTTATCGTCAACGTCGATCTTCTCTGCCGCAGGGACCTTGGGGAGTCCGGGCATAGTCATAATATCGCCCGTAAGTACCACAATAAATCCGGCGCCTGCCGATACCTTGACCTGTCG
>JAZRFU010000059.1:0-3385 GCA_045643865.1 Eubacteriales bacterium | reverse complement strand
GTATCTATATATCCGGGCGCATTTTGAATGATGTATGTTGCAAAATCAGTAACGCTTTTTACTATCTCGGGAATAGCTATCCACAAAAGTGCCGCCAATATTATTGCCCACGTGATGTAGGTCAACACTACGGCGATTATATTTGCGCTCTTTTTTGCCTTACGCTCATCTCTTTTGGGAGATTTGAGCATACCGCGCAAAAGGTGCTTTTCGTAGAAATTACAGGTAGATTTCATAATGTACGCGATGATTGCGCCTATTATGACGGGACGGAGCATGGTAAATACCGAGCCGATCGCCGCACCTATACCCTGACCGCTATAAAGCAGGAAAAAGTAGGTTATAGCAAACGCGAGTCCCGCAAATATTATAAGGGCATAATACAAGCCCTTTCTAAATTGAACCTTGTTCATTTTTATTGCTTCCTCTTCGGGATTATGGATTCTAATTTCATTTTAGCACAGCACTTGCTCTTTGTCAAGAAATAATTGCGTGTCTTATGTAATATTTTGGACACTTTTAACTTATCTTATCAGGTTTTCGGGGAGATTTAGCGATATACCCTCAATAAGATCGGAAAAGCACGTATCGTCCTCGACCTCAATGCGCACGCCCTCGATATGAATGTAGCGCAGAGAGCTGAAATTATACGATGAGAGCGGCTTGTCGAGCGCATCGTTCGTATGCGCACAGACTAGCGTTTCACCACCCGAAAAGCCCGATATTATAAGGGTGTGGTAAAAATCGCCCGTTTCGTCGGCGAGCTGGACCACGTCGCCCTCAATAGCCCCCGTGCTGTCCACCTCGATCCCGTACGGACCGACTCCGCCGTTGCGCGATGCAAAGTCGGGCGCGCCCGTCATAAAGTCGTAAAAATATTCCACGCTGCTCCACGCGGGCGCGCGATCGTTGGGATTTATGTAGTACCAGCCGAAGTCCACCGTAAAATTCATCTGACACGTACCCGCATAAACGCATTGGGAAATAAAATTTGTGCAATCGCCGCCCCGTCCTGCAAAATTGATGAAAAGGGGATTGCGCTCAAGCGCCCAGCGCCGCGCGTATTCTACGGCTCTTGCGCGGTTGTATTCCTTGTAAACTATCATAATTGTAGCCCTCCATTCTCCTTATATTTTATGACGCGGGATATGTGTTAGTGAAATGAATAATGCACAAAAATAAGAGCAATAATCATATTTGCAAAATAAAAAGCCAAGATGGCGGAATGGAGAAAATATGAGCGTTAATTTCAAGTCAAGTCAAACGAAGGAAAATCTTATGAGAGCATTTGCGGGGGAGAGTCAGGCGAGAAACCGATACACCTTTGCGGCGTCCGTGGCGAAATCACAAAATATGCACGTGGTGGAGCTTGTATTCAATTTTACGGCAGGGCAGGAAAAGGAGCACGCGGAGATATTCTATAATCACTTGTCCGAGGTTGCAGGAGAGAATATCAAGGTGGACGGGTCATATCCCGTTGACATAAGCAGCTCGCTTCTGGAGCTTTTGCGTTGCGCGCAGCACAACGAATACGAGGAATATAACGACGCGTATAAAAGCTTTGCCAAGATAGCTCGCGAGGAGGGATTCAACTCAATAGCCGCAGATTTTGAGCGCATAGCCGAGATAGAAAAGCATCACGGCGACCGATTTGGCAAGGTTGCAGATCTGCTTGAGGCGGGCAAGCTACACGCCTCTGACGTCAGCTGTGAATGGCTCTGCCTTAACTGCGGTCATATTCATAAGGGGCAGAACGTACCCGAACAATGTCCCGTGTGCCATCACGATAAGGGGTATTTCATTCGCTTGACAATGGCACTTTACGAGGAATAATTAAGCAAGCTTAACTATTTATTGGCGTATGCGCCCCGACTGTTGTCATAAATCGGACAGGGATAGCATATCCTTTACTGAAAATCCATTAAAAAGGTCGGAGGATATGTAATGAAAGATAACAGCGGATACAAAACCAAGGGATATATGCAGATCCCGATATGCGATAAGAGCGTTACAAGTGAGCTGTCGGGAGATTTCACCTTGCCCGACTATCAGCCCGAAATAAAAAGACTACTCAAAATATGGGCATCCGTACTGCCCGCATCCAAGTATATCGGCGAGAGCGGAGCGGAATTTGCGGGAAATATCGACTATTACGTGCTTTATACGGGCAGTGACAACGAGGTGTATTGCGCGCCGCTCGGGGCGGAGTATAAGATAGACGTTCCCGTGGAGCAAAGCTCGGACGTGCGCGTAGTCAATATGACGGGAGATATAAACATTCTGCCCGATATGATAAGCGGACGGGTGACCTCTCCGCGCAAGCTGAATATCAAATGCCGTCTTAAATCGAGAGCGCAGATATACGGAGATATACCGATAGATAACGGCTTTGTGGGTGTCAGTGACGGCGGCGAAAATCAGGTGCTTATGGCGCAGGCACAGGTGGCAAGAGCTATATTCGGCACGGGAGAGCTGCTCCGCGTGTCCGATGAAATGATAGTTGATACGCGGCAGGGTGACATACGCGTTATATGCGCGGACGGCAGAGCCATGATAAGCGAGCTTGCATGTGCAAATGGGGCGGTAAGCTGTCGCGGAGATCTCTATCTCAAATTGCTGATGGCACGCGAGGGCGGCGGTGATCCCTATACGTCAACTCGCAAAATACCGTTTTCGCAGATAATAACGCTTGACGGTGCCGATGCCTCGTGCAGTACAAGCGCTACGGCAAGCGTGTGCGAGATGAGCATATCAGTCGAGGAAAACAAAATAGATATCGACGTTGGAGTTATGATGGAGGTGTGCGCGAGAAAGAGCGAGAGCATATCGTACGTCAAGGACGTCTATTCAACCTCGCGTCAGTGCCAGTGTGAGTACAAGGAAATGACGTTACCAAGCGCGATAACCTCGCATACGGGCAATTTCACGCTCAGTGATTCCGTAACGCTTGAAGAGGCGGGAATAGCGCAGGGCAGCGAGATAATCGACAGCACGGGAAGCGCGGTTTGCGAGAGCGTTGTCTTTGAGGACGGCAAGAGCGTTATGTCGGGCAAGGCGAAATTCAATCTTTTGATGCGTCGCGATGGGGAATATTCCTGCTCTGACGTTGAGCTGCCGTTCAGATACGTGTGCACGTCGGGTATCAGCTCTGTCGATGAGTGCAAGGCAAGCTACGAGCCGTCCGTCATATCCTCGCGTGTGCGAGTTGACGGTGAGCGCATAGGAGTTGACGCGGAAATAGGAATCAGCGGAGGAGCTTGGAGTATGGGACAGATCAGAATGCTTGACGGCATCAGCTTTGGCGAGGAATTTGAACGCGCGAGCGGAGATTACGTAATCTGCTATCCCGCGCCCGACGATACGCTTTGGAGCGTTGCCAAGAGAT
>JAZRFU010000058.1:0-18419 GCA_045643865.1 Eubacteriales bacterium | reverse complement strand
AGTGCAGGGAATGAGCGGCAGCCCGATCATCCAAAACGGTAAGCTCGTGGGAGCTGTGACGCACGTCTTAATCAACGACCCCACCACGGGTTACGGAATATTTATCGAGAATATGCTGAACGCGGTGAAAGTGCCACAGGCAAGAGCGTCGTAAATCAACAAGGCAATATCACGCTGTGATATTGCCTTGTTGCGGATATATCATAGGGTATAGACATTCGATACAAAAAATGGTATAATTGATTTAAGATTAGTTTGATGCGATGGGAGGGGACTGTATGAAAGCGCTTTTTGGCAAACGGTGTACCGTTGGTGAAGGACCGATCTGGAATGTGCCGGAACAAAAGCTGTACGTAACAAACGTGCGCGAAAATGAGATCTGCATATATGATCTAAAATCTGATAACATCAACGTCCGCAAGCTTCCGCTTGATATTTTTGCCATGGCATTTGACACTCAAAATCGCCTGATAGTTTCCCACGACGGCGGCGTCCATATATTAAACGATGATAACTCCTTGCGCTCTATTTATAATGACTCAAAGCATCAAATACTGTATGCAAACGATATGAAGGTGGGTCCCGACGGCGCTATCTACGTTGGAACGCAGAGCGAGCGTCGCAAAGGGATTTCCGACAACGTCAACGGCAAATTATACCGAATATCACCCGACGGGTGCGTGACGGTATTGCTTGACGGACTTGGATTGTCCAACGGCATGGAATGGTCGTTTGACGAAACTAAATTTTATCATGCCGATACCGATATGAAAACGCTCAAAGAATATGATTTTGACAGTGCAACGGGCGAGATATCCTTTACGGGCAGGCAGTTGACAATAGAGGGTGTAGATGGCTTTACAGTAGGTCAGGACGGCTGCTTGTACGTTGGCTGCTGGGGGCAGAGGCATGTCGCGGTCGTTGATACGGATAGCTTTGAAATCAAGGAATATATGGAAACAGAAGCGAAGGTTCCTACAAGCTGTTGCTTTTGCGGCGAGGATATGGATATATTGGCAATAACGACAGCGACGCGCACCTCGGATATACTCAAAGATACCAATGCGGGATTTACACTTTTGAAAAAGATTAACGTCAAGGGCAGAAAACCTTATTTGTTCCTTGGGAAATAAAAAAGGCAATGTCACGGCTGTGATATTGCCTTTTTATTGTAATGTGTTCAGGTTATGCCGAAGCTTTGCCTGAAAGTCTTTGGTGACATACCCGTGTGCTTGGAGAAGCACCGCGAAAAATAATACGGTGACTCAAATCCGCAGTCGAGCGAAATCTGCTTTATAGAGTTTTTGCTCTGCATCAGCTCGTTTTTTGCTTTGTTTATCCTCAACATAGTAATGTAATCATTTGGGGAATATCCCGTTGTCTTTTTTACGTTTCTTCTCAACTGGGATTCAGAAATAAAGAATTTTTCGCACAGACGGGAAATGTTGAGATTGGATTCGCAATAATGCCGTCTGATATACGATGAGGGATCACCCTTGCGGCTGTCGTTAAGCTCGGGGGCTTCACTTTGAAAAATCTCCGCAAGGCGAGCATACAAAAAGCTTTTGACTTGAAGCTCGGCATTGATCCTATGCTCCTGCCACATCGACAGTGTTTCGGAAAAACGGCTCGTCATGTCCTCAACATCCTCAACTGTCATTATCTTAGGCGCGCCAAGGCGCGCCAATTCATTTCGCTTTACGCAGTTGAAATTAAGAACGAAATATGCATTTTTATCATTGATGCATATTCCCGAATAATGCAGATTGCCAGGCAAAAGCAAGATATCGCCGCGCTTGGCCACGATGGCTTTATCATCAAAGAAATATTGTATTTCTCCTTCTGTGAAAAAGACAATAGCATCGCACGCACGAGGTTTTTTCTGTTCTCTATTCCATTTCATCGGTGAGGAATAATACATGCTTACAATGCTTGTGACGTTAATGCTTTTGCTCATTTTCATCACCTCCGATACAATTATATCACAATAAATGAAATTTGTCAATGACCGATTTGTGCATCTTTTTGTTTGAAATATGTATTTCTTTGATGCTTGTACTGTGATATAATAGCAATGGAGGTGATTGACAATGAAAAAATTTATTGAAAACAGAGCTTTCATCGAAAACGAATTTCAGAATGCAAAATATGATGCATCAACGGGAATGAGTGTTGAAGCGTTGGTAAAAGCGCTCACTCAGATCAGAGATATGCCCACGGACGAATCGTATCAGGCGGTTTATTCCAAGGCGTACGCGTATCTTTTGGACAACGTTCAGCTTGAGATCAACGAGAACACGCCCTTTTCCGTTAAATTCAATTTGGGCATAGATTACTCATATTTTTCAACGGATAGCATATTCCAGAATATATTTGCCTCCCGTACAGAGAAAATACGCAGAGAAAAGCTGCCCGTGGAAAACGAGAGATTCCAAAGCTTTGCCAAGGCGGGACTTGATTGGATGTCTGTGGATTTCACGCATACCGTTCCCAACTGGCCCTATTTGCTTGAAAACGGATTTGCGGGCATTTTGAATAATGCCAAGGCGGCAAAGGAGCGCATTGTCAGCTCGGGTGATTTCAAGGACGAGCAGATCTCGTTCCTTGACTCGGTAATCGTTTGCTATGAGGCGATAATCCGTCTTTTGAACCGTATATACGAATATTCTCTCAAATTTAACGTTCCTGAGTTTTCGGAGTGCATAAAAAACCTCACCACAAAGCCCCCCAAGACGCTGTATGAGGTAATGCAGTTCTCGGTTCTTTACGTTTATTTTGAGGAGATCGGAACCGAAAGAGCCAGAAGTCTGGGCCCGATAGACCGGCTTTACCTTCCTTACTATGACAACGATCTGAATTCGGGCTACTCGGAGGAGGAGCTTTACGATCTTTTCAGATATTACTTTATTCATTTTACCGCGGCAAAGAGATTTGCTGAGGAGCCAATTACGATATGCGGATCCGACAAGGATGGAAATGACTATACAAATAAATTGAGCCATATTATCCTCAAAGTATATGACGAGATGGATATTTTCAATCCCAAGATCCATATACGCTGTCACAAGTCACTGGATAGGGACATTTTGAGAAAATCGTTGCAGATGATAAGAAGTGGAAACAACAGTATTTGTCTTATTAACGACGAAGCGGTATTTCGCGGCTATGAGCGCATCGGCATACCGAGAGAGGATTCCCAGCACTACGTAATTTCCGGTTGCTATGAGCCGATAATTATGGGCATGGAGGAAGCCGAGATATGCGCAATGAGATTCAACATGGTAAAATGTGTTGAATTTGCAATCAACTGTGGCAGAGATATTAAAACTGGGCTTCAGGTCGGATACGAAAGCGACGCTGATCCCAAGAGCTTCGAGGAATTCTTTGATATTTTCCTACGTCAGCTTGAATACTGCACGGATTTCGCGCTTGACTTTATTGAAAAGCAGGGAAGATACAGCACGCTTATCAACGTAGCGACGGTATATTCCGCAAGCTTCCCCGAGTGCATTGAAAAGGGAATGGACGTACACGAATACCCCATCAAGTACAACAACCTTTCCCTGAAGCATCACGGACTGGCAACGGCGGTTGACTCTATCGTTGCGATCAAAAAATACGTTTATGATCAGAAAGAGATCTCGTTTGCCGATATGAGACGTGCGCTCGTACAGGACTGGCAGGGCTTTGAGGAGCTGCAAGCCAAAATTATCAAGGATAAAGAGAAATACGGCAATAACATGGCAATCCCCGACAAGATCACGGTGGATATTCTCAACTATCTTGGTGAGAAATACTGCTCCCGCGATTTGGAAAGAGGTGGAAAGGTGCGCCTTGGTCTTGACTCCGTATATCACTGCATCAAGCACGGAGAAAGCACGGCTGCAACCCCCAACGGAAGAAACGCAACTCGACCTATATCCAAAAATCTTTGTGCGACCGACGGCATGGACAGAGCGGGTATAACCGCGTATATGCAATCGGTGCTCAAAATAGATTCTGCATATTTTGTTGACGGAGTGCCCTTTGACTTTATAATGCACCCGTCGGCTGTTGAGGGAGACAAGGGCCTTGATGATTTCGAGGCGCTCGCAAGAATATTCATGCAGTGCGGAGGATTCGCAATGCAGGGAAATATAGTCAGCGCAGAAACACTTAAAAATGCCCAGCTGTATCCTGAAAAATATTCTACGCTTCAGGTGAGAGTCTGTGGCTGGAACGAATATTTTGTCTGCCTTAATAAGATCAAGCAGGATATGTTTATTAAGCAATGTGAGGTGTCCGGCTGATGATATTTGCAATAAAGCCCTTTGAGATTCACGACGGCGACGGCATACGTACTACGGTATTTTTCAAGGGGTGCCCGTTACGCTGCAAATGGTGTCATAATCCCGAATCCTATGCGGCAAAAAAAGAGATGCTTTTTGATGCTGAGCGTTGTGTTAACTGTCTCAAATGTACCGAGCTGTGCGATGCTAACGTTATATGGGACGGCAAGCACGTATTTGCAAGAGAGTCTTGCGTGCTTTGTGGAAAATGCGAGGAAACGTGCCCTCAAAACGCATTTGAAATCTCGGGCAAGGATATGAGCGTTGCAGAGATCGCTGAGGAGGTCCTGAAGGACGAGATATTTATGAAGGGAAGCGGCGGCGGAGTTACCTTTTCGGGTGGCGAACCGCTTATGCAATCCGATTTTTGCGTGGAGATCGCAAAGCTCTTGAAAAAGAGAAATATCAATATCGCTATCGACACCTGCTGTGCAGTTCCCAAAGCTAATATTGATATGATCATTCCTTTTGCAGACACGTTTCTTATCGACATAAAGGCGATAGACGAGGTAACTCATATTAAATGCACGGGCGTGTCCAATTCGCAGATTTTGAGCAATATTAAGTACGTGGATTCGATGAACGTTCCTATTGAGATAAGATATCCGTACGTTCCCACCATGAATGACGGAGAGGTCGATGAGATCGCGCGCTTTATCAAGGATCTGAACAACGTGAAATGCGTAAGAGTTCTGGCATACCACAATTATGCCGATAAGAAATACGAGCGTATGGGCAAGTCGTACCCATTGCCGAACGTTCCGATTCCGACCAAGGAGCAAATTGAAATTGTGGCACAAAGAATAAGAGAGCTAAGCTCAAAAAACGTGATCTTGTACTGATCAGTACACGATAATAAACAAGGCAATATCACCGCTCGGTGATATTGCCTTTTTATTATCCGTTTTTATACTCTCTCGGCGAAAGTCCTGTTACTTGCTTGAAGCGCTTGGAAAAATAGACATAATCGAGGTAGCCGCAGCGGTAGGCGATCTCGGACAGCGTCAGCGTGTCCTTGTAGATGTCGATGAGAAAGCGCGCGTGCGAGATGCGAAGCTCGGTCAGGTATTCTATGGGCGTTTTACCTGTGATCTGACGGAAGCGCAGACGGATATGATCCTCCGAATAGCCGCTTTCGGCGAGCAGGGCAGAGAGGTCGACATCGGGATCAAGCGCGCGGCGCGATATCTCACGTGTCAGCCGCTCGATGCTCGCGTGCATATTGCTCTCAACCGTCATATTGCGCACCAAAAAGTGCAGATATGCCTGGCAAAGCGCATCAAGATACGCGCCGCCGTCAAGGCGGTTTTCATATATCAGCTGCGCGAGCTGTGCGCCCTCGCTTGCCTCGTTATCGTACAAGCATTTAATTTCATCAAACAAAAAATAGCTCCCGAAATCTCCCTCTACCGATATGTTGCAAAATCCGTTTTCGGAAACCGACCCGTGAGAGATTCCGGCGGGAACTATAATAACGGTGCCTTTCTTGAAGGGAATATTGCCACTGTCGGTGGCAAGAAATCCATAACCGTCAACGTATGTCATTATTTCAAAGCCCTTGTGACTGTGCATAGGGTATCTTGTAAGCCCGTCGGGAGTTTTACTTATTCGAATATCCATAATATCACCTCCTACATTGATATAATAACACAAATCTATCTTTTATACAAGTCATTCTATAAAAAAACATATTGAAATGTTGTTTGCGGTGCTATAATTAAATCAAATAAAACCTCATTGGCAAATCAAGGAGATAAAAGATGAAAAAAATTGCAGGACTTCAACGCGGAATGGGTATCGGCGGCTGGCTGACCAATTACAAACGCTTTAACGTGCTCCCAAAGGATAAGAGAATGGATATTACTATCGGCGACCTTGAGCATTTTGACACATATATCACCGAACGCGACGTCGCGTACATCGCTTCTCTCGGAATGGATCATATCCGACTCGGATTTGACCAGATAGTGCTTGAGGAGTCCCCTTACGTTTACCGCGAGAGAATATTTGAGATACTTCACAATTTCTCGCGTTGGTGTAAGAATTACAATCTGCGCGTCGTGTTCAATATGCACAAGGCGATCGGAAACTACTGTGACATTCTTGAAGAAAAGGGACTTATGGAGGACGAGGAGCTTCAGAATAGATTTGTCGCTCTTTGGGTGAAGATAGAAAAGGAGTTTGCCAACGAGCCGGACATAATCTTCGAGCTGCTCAACGAGGTCGTAAATGCTACGGCTGATCAGTGGAATGCCGTTGCGGAAAAGGCAATAAAAGCGATCCGCGCGCTCAATCCCACGCGTATGATCGTTGTAGGCGGAACGGAGTGGAACAACCCATGGGCGATCCCCGGAATCAAGGTTTACGATGATGAAAATATCATATATACCTTCCACTGCTATACACCCACGGAGTTTACTCATCAACAGGGAGTTTTACAGTGGGCACAGCTCTATTACAATAGAAAAATGCCGTATCCCTGTGAGGACATTGAGCGTTATCGCGAATTCGGACGCACACACGGTTGGAAGCAGGAGGCATTTAAGGGATACGATCGCATAGATATTCAGCTTCTCCGCGATTGCCTCGGTCCTGCGTTCGACTTCATAAAACAGCATCCCGACAAGGTGCTTTGGTGCGGCGAATTCGGTACTATCCGCCATGCAGATATTAAGTGGAGAGAGAACTGGATGCGCGATATGATAATACTCTTAAAGGAGCACGATATTCCTTATTGCGTATGGAATTATCTCAGTACTCCCAACGACGGCAACCGTTTCAGCTTGGTTGATGACGACCGCCGAGAGATCCTCAGTGACGAGCTTTTGCGCATTATAAGAGGTGAGGTATAACAATATGGATCTGATCAGCGCCTTACTTATTGCGCTCAGTGCGATACTTGCATCGTGTCGCAATCTTTTGGTGAGAAACATATCCGACATTAAATTCGGCAACCGCGCATTTTACCTTTTGCAGGCAGCTCTGTTTGGCACGGGTGCTGTTGCGCTCGCTATCGTTGACGGCAAATCGCTTTTATCCGTCGCACCGATAACGGTGCTTTATGCGTTGATATATGCCGTAATGCTTGTTTCGACACAATGGTGCTATACGTTTGCGCTCGGAATAAGCGGTCAGATAGGAATATGTGCTACCGTGATGTCGCTGGGATTTATATTCCCCACGATGACGGGGATGATATTCTGGTCCGAGGAGGCATCCGTTTTCAAAATAATCGGCATTTTGTTTGCGATATGCACGGTCGTGGTGTCGGGAATGACCAAAAAAGGAAGCGCCAAAACGGACGACGAGCAAGGGAATGGCAAAAAAAGCACGAAATTTATAATTCCACTTTGCATATCAATGGTATCTTCGGGTGGACTTGGAATAGTTCAAAAGCTTCAACAGAAATCGGGATTTGGGGAGCAAAAGGGAGCTTTCGTTATCATCTCCTTTGTGGTCGCGGCAGCTATCTCGCTTCTATTCGCGCTTACGTGCGGAAAAAGACAAGAAAAAGCGGCGAGGGGAAAGCTTATTGCCGCTGCGGGAGCAGGTATCTGCTTTGGTGTTGCAAATCTTCTTAACACGTCGCTGGCGGGAACACTTGACGGTGCGATATTTTTCCCAACGCTCAATATCAGCGCAATATTCCTGTCACTTGCCTTGAGCATTATCATATTCAAGGAGCGCTTTACCGTAAAGCACGCTTGTGTAATTGCTCTTGGAGCTGCCTCAATATTATTGATATCATTATTTTGAATAAATCAAAAAAGGCAATATCACGCCTGTGATATTGCCTTTATCTCTGTTTTGATATTAAAGCCACTCTGTTATAGATTTTTTAATATTTTGGCTTTATAATGGAAATAAGAGAGGTGATTTTATGCTTACTACCGATAAAAATATACTCACAAATTACACCGCGTCCAAATGCCTTTGGATAGGAATACCCAGCATTGAGGTCACAAAGGGTGGAAGAACATTTCTGACCTTTTATTCGGGCGGAGTTAAGGAGGAGATAGGTAACTATGTTATGCTTGTCAAGTCCGATGACGGAGTGAATTTTGGAGAGCCAATCGCCGTCTGCTTTGCGGAGGGCTACCGTTGCTTTGATCCGTGCCTGTGGATAGATCCGCTCGGCAGACTCTGGCTGACATGGGCAAGATGTCCGGAAGATGCAACCTTTGCGGCCATCTGCGACGATCCTGACGCGGATGAGATAGTGTTCGGCGAAGAATTCGTTATAGGTCATAATATAATGATGAACAAGCCCACCGTGCTGTCAACAGGCGAGTGGCTGTTTCCGCTTGCCGTATGGAACGACGGAATAAGAGTCCTGCCCGCAAGCTACGATTCACCCATAACCCCCAAGGGCTCGTATGCCTATGCGTCTTACGACGAGGGCAAGACCTTCAAAAGGTTGGGCTGCGCCGACGTAAAGCAGAGAAGCTTTGACGAGCATCAGTTTCTGGAGCTGGATGACGGTGTTTTGCGCGTGTTCGTAAGAACTGTCTACGGTATAGGCGCATCGGACTCTTACGATGGCGGTGAGCATTGGGGCAAGGATTTTGATACGGGCCTTGGCGGCCCTTGCTCGCGCTTCTTTATAGGAAGACTCAAATCCGGCAGAGTTCTGCTCATAAATCACTACAAATTTTCGGGACGCAACAATCTTACTGCATTACTGTCCGAGGATGGTGGCAAGACTTTTACTCATCATCTGCTTTTGGACGAGCGGAGTGACGTATCGTATCCCGACGTTGCGGTTGATGCAGACGGTAATATATACGTGACCTACGACCGTGAGCGCGGCGCGTTTAAGTCATCGCTTAAAGAGCTAAATGCCTGCGCGCGTGAAATTCTCGTGGCGCGTATAACCGAAGAGGACATTGTTGCAGGAAAGCTGGTAAATTCCGACAGTTATCTTAAACGAGTAGCGTTCAAGCTGACCGAATACGACGGCGAGCTTCAAAATCCTTACAACGAAAAGGAGCTTTTCAGCGATGCGGACTATGCGGGCTTCCTCGAAAAGTCCAGCAAGGACGCCGACGAGATAATGTCCAAGATATTCGATGCTTACGGTATAAATTGCGCAAATATTCACAATATCGAATCTCAAACGCTTGATTCACTTATTGAGCGGTATAAGGATCACCGAGAGCTTGCCACACTCAACGAGATAGTCTCTTTGGTTAGATGTGCCCATTCCCTGAGTACTTATGGCGAGGGTGATATTGTAGACGGGATATGCGGATATATCGTTGAGAATCTCGAGTCAAACGACTCCGCGGCGGATATAGCTAAAAAATTCCATTTCAGCTCGCACTATATAAGACATATATTCAAGCGCAAGACGGGAATGACCGTTCAGGAGTTCCGCACGGCGCAGAGAATAAAAAAGGCGAAAATACTGCTCAAAACAACGGACAGTAAGGTGATCGACATTGCCGCCGCGTGCGGATTTGACAATCCGAGTTATTTTACCGAGTTGTTTTCACGCGCTACGGGTATTTCCCCCAAGGATTACCGTAAAGCGGGAGCAAGGTAAAGGAGACGGAACGTGACGGAAAAATTCAGAGAGAAATTGAATAGCGGCGTAGTGGGCACGTTCTCAAAAGCGGAGGATCCCGCATTTATCGAGGTCATGGGACATGCGGGACTTGATTTTGTCATAATTGACCTTGAGCACGGCCCAAACACCGTAAGAAGCGCTCAAAATCTCGTGAGAGCGGCACAGCTTTCGGGAGTGTTTCCCATTATACGAGTAAAAGAGGATGCTCCATACGTAATGTCGGAGGCGCTCGATATCGGCGCGGGCGGCATACAGGTGCCGCAGATAACGGACAGAGCTTCGGCACAGGAAGTCATAAAACGCACTAAATTTGCTCCTGTCGGAGAGCGTGGAGTGTGCAGATTCGTGCGCGCGGCAAATTACTCCGCGATGGACCGATATAAATACTTCCAAAGCGCAAATGAGAGCGTTACAGTCCTTCAGATAGAGGGACAGAGCGGAATAGATAACCTTGACGATATCCTTGATGTTGAGGGCATTGACGTCGTATTTATCGGGCCGTATGACCTCTCGCAGTCGCTCGGAGTCGTAGGAGATATAGACAATCCGCTCGTGGAGCGTAAAATGCTTGAAATAATCGACAAATGCGCCCAAAAGGGAATGGCGGTCGGCACGTTTGCGGATACTCTCCAAAACGCGCGCAAATGGCGTGACCTTGGAATCAAATATATCGCATATTCGGTCGACGTCGGAATTTTTTGCGACGCGGTAAAGGGAATAGTAAACGATTTGAAATTCGATCTATGACCAATAGTACTTCATTGAAATCAAATAATAAAATACAAGCAAAAAGGCAATGTCACAACCGTAATATTGCCTTTTATATATAACAACCGCCGCGGATTCCGCGGCGGTTTATCTTGTTTTTATTAGTTTTCGCTGTAAATAACGGTGAGATCGGGGTGAAGCTGAAGAATGGAAGCGGGAACGGCGGGAGTGATAGGACCGAAGAACGCCTTTTCGACGATGTCCTTCTTGCCCTTGCCGTTTGCGATAAGCAGAACCTTCTTTGCGCCCATGATGCCGCCCATACCCATCGTAACTGCCTCTCTCGGCACGTCTTCGCGAGAAGCGAAGAAGCGAGCGTTAGCGTCGATGGTGGAGGGATCGAGAACTACTCTGTGGGTTGCCTTTTCAAAGTGAGAATCGGGCTCGTTGAAGCCGATGTGACCGTCAAGACCGATACCGAGAAGCTGGAGGTCGATGCCGCCGCTCTGCGCGATAAGCTCGTCGTAAGCCGCACACTCGGCATCCATATCGTCTGCACGTCCGTTGGGAACGTGGGTGTTGTTGATGTCGATATTGATGTTGCAGAACAGGTTGTTGTTCATAAAGTAGCGGTAGCTCTGGTCGTGGCTTCCGTCAAGACCAATATACTCGTCAAGATTGATAGAAGAAACCTTGGAGAAATCAACCTCGCCTGCTCTGTACTTTTCAGCCATCTTTGCGTAAGTGCCGAGAGGGGAAGAACCTGTCGCAAGGCCGAGAACACAGTTGGGCTTAAGTGCTACCTGAGCGCAGATTATGGCTGCCGCCTTGCAGCTAAGCTCGTCGTAATTGTTGACCTTAATAAAATTCATAATAAAAACCTCGTTTAATTTATTTTTGCAGGGAGCTACCCATAGTTTATTTTTGTATGCGCTTTACGACCGTCTTTGTGTCCTTGACTATGCAATCTGCGGGGTAAACGCCGCGCAGAGAGGTAAGGGCATAAACTGACGTGTTCTTGCCGATAACAGTTCCGGGATTGATGACCGAGTTACAGCCCACGTCCGCACCGTCAGCAAGTATTCCGCCGATCTTGCGAAGTCCCGTTTCGTATTCGACGTCGCCGTGAATTACAATGTTTTTGCCGTCAGACTTGAGGTTGGAGCAGATGGTGCCCGCGCCCGTGTGCGCCTTGTTACCGAGAATTGAATCGCCTACATAATTGTAATGCGGAATTTGCACTTTGTCAAGAAGCACGCAGTTTTTAAGCTCCGACGAGTTGCCGATAACACAATTCTCGCCCGTGATAACGCTTCCGCGAATGAATGCACCGGGGCGCACCTCGGTGCCCGAGCCGATAATTGCAGGTGCCTCGATAGTAGCTGTGGGATATATCTTTACGTTTTCACCGACAAGCACGCCGTCGGCGATAAGTGTATATCCGGGAATTCCTTGTTCAACAAGGGCTTTTACGTATCCCTTGATCTTGGGGAGAATCTCCCAAGGGTACTCGCAGCCCTCAAAAAGAGGAGCTATATATTCAGGTTGAGAAGCAAAAAGCTCCTGCGTTTTAACTAATTTATCCAACTCCGTGTCCTCCGTCAAGAATTGCCTTTACGATGATTTCGGCATATTCCTTGCACTTTTCCTCGCTCTCACTTTCGATCATAACGCGGATGACCGGCTCGGTGCCGCTCTGACGGAGCAATGCGCGTCCGTTCTTATTGATAAGCTTTTCTACGCTCTCAAGTGCCTTCTGAACGTTCTTGTCAGCCATTACAGCCGCCTTGTCCTTAACGCGCACGTTCTTCATATACTGGGGATAGAGCATAATGGGCTCTGCGAGCTGGGCAAGCGACATCTTGGAGTCGCAGACCTCCTCGGCAACCATTATAGCGGTAAGAAGTCCGTCACCTGTGGTCGCGTATTTTTTCATTATAATGTGTCCCGACTGCTCTCCGCCGATGGAGTAGTTGTTATTCTGCATGCACTCGTAAACGAAGCGGTCGCCGACGGTGGTCTGAACGCACTTGATTCCGATCTTGTCAAGCGATGCAACGAATCCGCTGTTTGACATGATAGTGGTTACAACGGTATTGTCGTTGAGCATACCGCGTCTTTGCAGGCGCTTTCCGAGAATGTATATGATCGCGTCGCCGTCAACTACGTTTCCGTGCTCGTCGATAGCAAGACAGCGGTCACAGTCACCGTCAAAAGCAAAACCGATGTCAAGATGCTTTTCCTTGACAAGCTTCTGGAGATTTTCAAGATGCGTCGATCCGCAGTTCTGGTTGACGTTAAGACCGTCGGGCTCTGCACCTATAACGTAAAGCTGAGCGCCGAGAGCGCCGAATACGCTTCTTGCGATATTCCATGACGCGCCGTTAGCGCAGTCAATACCGATCTTAAGATTTTTATAGGAATTAGATGCAACAGAGATAAGATAACCGATGTAGCGGTTTCTTCCGGATACGTAGTCGTGTATGCAACCGATCTTTTCTTTCTTTGCCATGGGAAGGTCGTCGCCGATGACTCCAAGCGTAGCGAGATCGCCGTCAAGATATGCTTCAATAAGCTCGGTTGTTTCGTCGTCAAGCTTCTCGCCGTGTCTGTTGATGACCTTGATGCCGTTGTCGTAGAAGGGATTATGCGATGCGGTGATCATAATACCGCAATCAAATTCGTCCTGACGTGTAACGTACGATACGCTGGGCGTGGTAGTTACGTGAAGCATATAAGCATCTGCTCCCGACGCGGTGATGCCTGCAGCGATGGAGTATTCGAGCATGTAGCTGGAGCGTCTGGTGTCCTTGCCGATAACGATTTTAGGACGGTAGCCCGCCTTGGTGCAACCCGACAGCTTGGAAGAGAAATACCAGCCGAGGAATCTACCCACCTTGTACGCGTGCAGTGAGGTAAGGCCTATGTTTGCTTCGCCGCGGAAGCCGTCCGTGCCGAAATATTTATTGCGAGTCTTTTTATCTGCGGTTATTTCCATTTTCTCGCGCAAAAGCTCATCGGTGGAAACGTTGAAAAGCTCTGCGATCTGGAGGACCTTATCTATTTGGGGAAGCGCCTGATTCATCTCCCACTTGGAAACAGACTGTCTTGAAACGCCAAGCGTCTCGGCAAGCTGCTCCTGGGAAATGTCCGCACGAATTCTAAGATGTGCGATTTTCTGACCTATAGTCATATTAAGCTCCGTTCCGCCGCCGAAGCGGCATAATAATTGTTAGTTGTTTTGCTCGGTTGCCGCGGATTTCATAGCGCGCGTGCTGTCGAGCAATTTTTACTGTATTTTCGCAAAGTGGAAAACACCACACTATTATTATAACAGTTAATTGGGGGAATTACAAGCAACTTGGCATTATTTTTTGTGCAACGTGGAGTTGCGCAACCGACTTATTGTGGAAAAAATAGCTTAAAATTCCCAAAAAACGCCAAATTCAGAGAGAATTTTGACAATTGTTGTTTACAATTGGTGCCAATGCAGTGACATATCTATAAAAACGCAAGAATGGATTGGTTTGCCCCCGCAACTGACGGTAAAATTGCGCCGCAACCGACAAGAGCATTGCATAAAATCTATTGTTTTTACAAAAAAAGAACGGAGAATTTTATGCTTCTCCGTTCTTTTGGTTGCTTGTAGATTGCGAGCGGCTTATTTTGATTCTCCCGCTTGCTCCGCGGACTTTTTAGCTTGCTCATAAGCGCTGTCCGCTTCCTTTCGAGCCGCGTTGAAATCGTCCATAAACTGACGGTTGATCTCCTCCTGCTCCTGCTCCTCCTTTTGCTCGGCGGCGCGGCGCGCCTCCTCCTTCGCCTGCTTTTCCGCTTCCTTGGCGGCACGTCGTGCCTCCTCTTCGGCGATGAGGGCGGCAAGCTCTGCATGGATTTTATCCAAGCGCTCAATGGTGTTTGAAATGTGCGCGGTGAGCGCAGAATTGTCGGTGCTGTCGGTGTTTTTGAGCTTTTTATAGGTCAGCTTGCCGAGCACCCTGTATTCGGTATCCCGTTCGGATTCCTTGGCGGCAATTTTGATCTTCAACGATGCTACGTCGGTAAGCTCTCGTGTTTTTGTAGCGGTCTTATCGGCAATAACGGATAAGCTCTTTTTTATTTCATTCCATTTTGACATAATGGGTCCACCTTTCCTTTAGGTCATCTATACCACCATTATATAATCATTTTGCCCGATTGTCAACAAATAATCTCAAAATTGAATAATTTGGCATAGCTTTTTGCGCATTTTTATTTTGATTTTACGCAAAATACGTAATACAAACACTTATGGAGATAAAAGCACGAATTATGAATATAGAGAAAAAGGTATATAAAAAATTTGCAGATGCGCACGCGCCGTCGTCACCCGTGGTAAAGGACTGCTTGTGGGCGTTTTTTGTGGGCGGATTGATATGCACGTTAGGTCAGCTACTACTGCTTTTGTACCGCGAAGTTGCGGGCATGGCAGAGAAGGACGCAGGCACGCTCTGCTCGGTAACGCTTATATTTATAGCTGCACTGCTGAGCGGTCTTGGCTGGTTTGAGCGCATAGCCAAAAGGGCAGGCGGAGGTACACTTGTACCCATCACGGGATTTGCGAATTCCGTCGTGTCTCCCGCAATAGATTCAAAGGCGGAGGGACTTATTCTTGGTGTAGGCGCCAAGATATTTACCGTAGCGGGACCCGTTCTGCTTTACGGTACTTTGGCAGGCGCAGTGTTCGGAGTGATATATTTTATCATAGGGTTTTTTTAATGTGATTAAATTCCACTTTGCGCCTATTGTCTTATCCCAATGCGCTGTTGATGGCTTTTATTGCGCTTGCCGTATCAGACGAGATTACAAATATAACGTAGTTTCCGCGTACCGTCACCGATGCGCTTTCTATCATTTTGCCGTATTGCGCGACGCCTTTTGTTATTCGTATCGCATCAAGACGGCGACATAAAAGTCGCGCGGTGTCGGTCGCCGCGTCGTGAGAGCTACATAAAAACACGGCTAACTCGCAGGGGTGTGAATTTGAAGACAAAAACATAGCTCCGTCTATCCAGCACTCGCGCAGAGGAGGGATTTCTCCATTTCCGTAAAGCGCGGATAGCAGGGAATTTGAAACGTATCCGTCATCGCCCTCGGCAGCGGAAAGTGAAAATATTTTGCCCGCAGGCAGTGAAAGCTCGGCGGCGGTCAGCATCTCCACAAGCTCGCGACAGGACGGCTTTTGCTTCTCAGCGCAGCCGACAAGCAAAAATAAAGTTGCAGTCACGGCCATAATTGCGGAAAATAGGCGTTTCATTAGGCGTTCTCCTATCAAAATAAAACTTTTCTCATAAAAACATACTATGAATTTTCGCACATAAATATACGGGACAGAGCTTATATCTGTCCCGTTAAGGTTTTATTTGTGATATTTCGTGCCCTTGATAATGCTCATGCATCTGTAAACACATTCGAGCAATACTACTCGCATCAGCTGATGGGGAAAGGTGAGCTTTGATACGGAGAGCCGCAGGTCTGCCGCGGCCTTTACCTCGTCTGCCAGTCCGTGTGACGAGCCGATCACAAAGCAGATCTCACTTGAGATGGAGAATGCTGCGTCTATCTTTGCCGCCAATTCTTCCGAGGAGAATTGCTTGCCCTCAACGCACATAGCGACCTTGTAAGCTCGGTCGGGCATGTGTGAGAGAATGATCTTTGCCTCCTCGGCGAGCGCCCGTTGAATGTCCTTGTCGGATGGATCGGAGGGCAATCTTGCCTCCTTGACGTTTACCTGCTCAACACGGCAAAAGCCCGACAAGCGCTTCTCATATTCGGCAACGGCATCGCGCAAATAGTCCTCCTTGAGCGAGCCGACCGTTATAAATTTTATCAGTGCCATAGATTATCTCCCGTTACCGTCGAAATCACACTCGCCACCAATTAGCCATACCGCCTCATTCTGCCTTGCTGCCTTGAGATTAAAGGTGCAGTCGGCTACGGCAGACGCCACCTCGCACAGTGCAAGCTCCTCGGTGTTGTTTTCCTCACTCAGATGCGCCAGCATAACGTGCTTTGTGCCGCTTTTGCTCAACAGTGCCACCAGCTCAGCACTCTGCGTATTGGACAGGTGACCAAGACGTGAGTGTATTCTTTTTTTTAGCTCTATGGGATAATCTCCCTTTATGAGCATATCCTCGTCGTGATTTGCCTCAATTACGGCGGCAACACATCCGCAAAGCGACTCCTTGACCGTGTCGGTTACGACACCGAGGTCAGTTGCATATCCAATCGAGTATTCCTTGCCGTCGTCGCCCGTCCACGTAAATCGGTATCCCACGCTCGCCATACTGTCGTGCATAGTGGGGAATGCCTTGACCTTCAAGCCCTTGACACGCGTTTCAAACGGCGTTCTCGGATAGAGATAGAAGCAGTTGAAAAGCTGCTCGTCGTTGAGACCGCGGAACGCCTCGGCACAGGCGAGGGGCATATGCATAGGTATCTGATGCTTGTGCGAGAGCGTTTTCAAGGCGCGAATGTGATCTATGTGCTCGTGGGTTATAAATATCGCATCTATTGAGCTTATATCAATATTTGCGTCAGATAAAGCAGAGCAGAGCGCTTTCGCGCTCTTGCCCGCATCAATAAGTATATTTGCGCCGCCCGCCGAGATGTACGCGCAATTTCCGCGCGAGCCGGAATACAGGCAGCAGATCTTACAGCTTTTCATATACAGAATTTATCAAACCTTATTTGCTTTATTTGAAAAAATTTTCTAAAAATCCCGTCCAAACGAAAAGATAAAGCGTATCCGCGATGAACGTTATAAGAAAGGGAACGATCACCGAAAGCATCCAGCGCGATTTTTCGGCTCTTGTCTTGCCGTCGTTGATATATTCCTGCTTTTGCTCGTCCGACCAGTCATCAGGGAGCATATCCGCCGTTACGTTCTTACGCGAAAAAGCGCGATTGTACGCTACGTAGGCAACCAGAAAACCGCCGAATATGACCATATAAGCCACGGTAACTATCTGCGAGATTATCGGGATGTTGAGCGCCATGGCGCCGTAGTAAACGAACATGACGAGCAGGGAGTTTATTGCGAGAGACACGGCAAGCTGACGCGCCTGTGGCGAAAGCTCCTTTTTTGGGGGGCGAGGATTTTTGGGTTCGCGTAATTTCATATCAGCATCTCCGTGTGCCGCAGTGTTAAATTACCTTTGCCGCGCCAACGGGACGAATATTGAGCACCATACAAGCGCCCTCACCGAGAGCCGCGTCCATGACTGCGCGGAATTCTTCAACGTCCTCGCTCTTTACGAATGCCTGAATGGTTCCCGCAGAGCCGCCGCCGTGAACGCGCCAAGCCGCACTCTTGCCCGCAAGCGTCTTGTCGGCAAGGCAGAGAGCGAGGGACAAGCCCTGCTCGCGCACGTTTTTGGTCGTATATACGTTTTGCAGATAGCAGAAGGATGAAATTCCCGATGCCTTGATAGTAGCAAAGAATGAGTCTATATCGTTGCTTATAAGCGCGTTCTTGATGAGTGCAACCCTCTTGTTTTCCTCGATAAAGTGGAGCGCACGAAGCACCGCACGGTCACCGCATTTTTCGCGGAGTGCGGCCACGTTTGCAAGCACGTCACACTCGTCAACCTCGCGCAAAACAGTCTTGCCAAAGTGAGCGGCAACGGATTTCATTTCGTAGGGAATAGACGCGTAATCGTCGGTGAGGTCGGCGTGGTTTCCGCCCGTGTCAACGATGCAAAGATTGTAGCCCCTTGCGGTGAAGTCAAACTCTACGGGAGTTATCACGGGATTTTTTGTATCCTCAAAGTCGA
>JAZRFU010000057.1:0-17156 GCA_045643865.1 Eubacteriales bacterium | reverse complement strand
GCAGATCTTATGGAAGCTGTATCGCTCTGCGGTCATATTTTGGATTACTGCACCGATGATGAGCTTCGTGATGAAACAAAGAAGACGCTTTGCGATATATATTCCCATCAGCTTGGAAATACCAAGATGGCGCTTGATATTGCTGATAAGCTCCACAGTATGAGCTACAGTAAAGAGATAGTTAAGGCGACGGTGCTTACTGGTGACGTGGCATTCAGTCAGGCGCAGGAAAATATTATGGGCTTTGCGGATAATATGTGGTGGCACATGTATAATATCGCGTGTGTTCCCGATATTTCGAGGGACAGATATACCGTGGATCAGAAAATAGAGATAATGCAGAAGAGCATAGATATGCTGGGCGTTATTTTTGACGGTGACTATTTATTCTTTAACGACCGATTGGCAAACTCTTACCGTCAGCTTGCTATGCTCTATTTGATCAATGGCAATAAGGAAAAAGCAATTGAATGTATTGAGAAAATGGCGGAGCATGCTGTTGCATTTGATACGCTGCCCGAGAGTAAGACGTATAGCTCGGTGCTTATCAACACGGTTGAATATAAGAATGAAAAATACGATAATGATGGCGCGGTAACTCTTTGTGCAAAGCTTTTGCGCGGTAATTTTGCCAACCGTGTATGGTCTGCAATTCGAGAAGATGAAAGATTCAAAGCCGCTGTCAGCACTATGATGATATACGTTTGATTATGGCGACAATGAAATTCCCTTTTGTAAGTATAACTGATTGTACTATTGATACCGAATCGCTCGGTCTGGCTCTTTCCGAGCTTGTATCCACGGATATATCCCTTCCGCGCTTCGTTGCAATGTACGGTGATCTCGGAGTTGGCAAAACAGCATTTGTCAGGGGCTTTTGTAAGGAGCTTTGCCCCAAATCGACCGTTAAATCTCCTACGTTTGCTTTGGTGAACGAGTATAAATGCTCGCAAAATGACGCGGAGGTCAAAAAGGTATATCACTTTGATATGTATAGGATATCGGATGAGGATGATCTCTACTCGATCGGATTTTACGACTATCTTCGCAATGATGCTATATGTATAGCTGAATGGTGTGAGATGATCCCCTATGCTCTCCCCGATGAATATATCAGGGTTGAAATATCCAAGGTAGATGAATCTGATAAACGAAGCGTTAAAATTGATATTGTACAGTAATTTTGGAGAACATAATGAAGATATTAGCTATTGACAGCAGTGCCGAGGTGTGCTCTGTTGCCGTCACAAATGATAAAAAGCTTATTTCGGAAATAACGGTGAATACAGGAAATACCCATTCCCAGACGCTGCTTCCTGCAGTTGAGCAGGCATTACAGCTTGCCGAGCTTACCGTTGACGACATTGACGTGTTTGCTTGCAGTACAGGCCCTGGATCGTTTACTGGTGTCAGAATAGGCGCAGCAACGTTAAAGGGCTTGGCTTATGGAAAAAATAAGCCGTGTATATCAGTTTCCACCTTAGAGGCGCTTGCATATAATCTTCGTGGCTTTGACGGTATTATATGCCCTGTTATGAATGCGCGTCGCGCGCAGGTGTATAGCGCGATCTTTGAGTGTAAGGACGGTGTGCTTACAAGAATGTGTGCGGATAGAGCCATATCTATCGAGGAGCTTGACGGTGAGTTGTCTGCTGTCGCAAAGCCGATATTCTTGTGCGGCGACGGATATGACATTACGTTGAAGGGCTTTAATAGTACCGCGTGTCAGTTCGTTCCCGAAAGATACCGCCTGCAAAGCGCGTACAGCGTAGCTGCTTGTGCGCTTGCCAAGTATAATAACGGGGAGATTTTGACGGATGCGGAGCTTGTCCCCGTATATCTCCGTCCCTCTCAGGCGGAACGAGAGCGCCTTGAACGTATTGAGGCACAAAATAAATAAGTAAACAATTAATTTCAAAGAGGATTTAACTATGAAAAAGATAATTATGGCGTGCGATCATGGCGGTCTTGAGCTTAAAAATGTAATTCGCGATCATCTTACGAGCAATGGAGTTGAGGTTCTGGATATCGGAACATACACAAATGAATCCTGCTCTTATCCCGATTATGCCAAAGCACTTTGCCAGAAGATCCAAAACGGCGAGTTTGAGCTTGGAATCCTTGTTTGCGGAACAGGTATAGGAATGTCAATTGCTGCAAATAAGCATAAGGGCATACGCGCGGCATGCTGTTCGGATACCTTCTCTGCGAGAATGACGAGAATGCACAATAATGCCAACGTGCTTTGCCTTGGCGGGCGCGTTGTGGGCGCAGGACTTGCGTGTGATATGGCGGATCTTTTCGTCAATACAGAGTATGAAGGCGGACGCCACAATGCGCGTCTTGCCGCAATAGAGGATATTGAAAACGGACTTTGATGCCGTGTTAATTAATCAGAAAAGGGTGAAAGAAATGTCGGAAAGAAAAGATATTCCCCATAAGATTGCCGAGGTTTTTCGTGCGATCGCCGGGAAAACCGATAAAAAATATTATACCTCTGCCATTATTCTTGCGGGCGGATCATCGACTCGCATGGGCGGCAACAGTAAGCAATTTATAGAAATCGACGGTCTTCCCGTCGTTGCGCGTACCGTTATGCAGTTTGACGCTTCTGATTGTATAGATGAGATAATTATTGTGTCTAAAAAAGAGGAAATTCCCTTTTATCAGGAATTTGCAGAAAAATACGGGTTAGAAACGCCTATTACAGTTGTCGAGGGTGGCGCTACCAGACAGGAATCCGCACGCGCGGGAGTTGATGCGGTCAATTCCAAGTCTAAATTTGTGGCTATTCACGATGCGGCAAGATGCTTGATCACTGTGCAGATGATAGATAGGGTATCTCATGGAGCATATCTGCACGGCGGAGCTATACTTGCAGTCAAGGCGGTCGATACCGTAAAGATCGGTGATAAGAATGCCTTTATAGAATCTACTCCCGAAAGAAAGCGGACCTGGCAGGCACAGACTCCTCAGGTGTTCAGGACAAATGCTTTCAGAGCCGCAACGTACGTTGCACGTGACGAGAGCTATGAGGGTACAGACGATGCCAGCTTGCTTGAGCACATACACGTTCCTGTGAAGCTTGTCGAGGGTAGCCGTGAAAATATCAAGATTACTGAGAAAACAGACATATATTTTGCCGAGGCGGTGCTTCGAATGAGGAAGGACGAGGCAGAAAAATCTGACAATGACACGGGGGTGGACAAATGAGAATAGGTCACGGATATGACGTTCACCGACTGGTCGAGGGCAGAAAATGCATAATCGGCGGAGTTGATATACCGCATAGTTTAGGATTGCTTGGACATTCTGATGCGGATGTGCTTTTGCATGCGGTAATGGATGCAATTATAGGTGCTTTGGCGCTCGGAGATATAGGAAAGCTCTTCCCTGACACCGACTCTGCATATAAGGATGCAAACAGTATGCTCCTTTGCGCCCACGTTGCTGATGTTATGAAAGAAAATGGATACCGTGTTGGAAATATTGATGCTACCGTAATAGCTCAAAAGCCCAAGATGGCACCGTACATAGATATTATGAGAGCGAATATCGCATGCGTATTTGATACGGATATAAAAAATGTAAGCGTCAAGGCAACCACCGAAGAAAAGCTTGGCTTTACAGGTCAGGAGCTGGGCATTGCAGCGCATACGGTATGTCTGCTTGAAGAACTATAACATATAAAAAATAAGTGCTGCCGCACCAAGTGCAACAGCATATATGATCGCTTGAATCGAACCTATTGAAAATTCCACGTCCTTGTTTTTAAAATAAAGAAAAGGCCGATCCAAGCGTTGCCTTATATTACATAATATGAGTCGTTTCGACTTATTTCTACATTTGACATCAATTTATTTTACGACGTACGAAAGGTAAGGTACATGCTATGATTTACGTTGCTCCTTCTCTGCTTGCTGCAGATTTTTCAACCTTGTCCACCGAAATCAAAAAGGTTGAGCAGGCAGGTGCACAATATCTGCATCTTGATATTATGGACGGCGCGTTTGTTCCCAATATTTCATTCGGGCCGGAGCTTATATCATCTATCAGAAAATGCACCAATATGATATTCGACGTGCATTTGATGATAAGACGTCCCGAACGCTATATAGACCGATTTGTAAAGGCGGGAGCCGATATAATAACGGTTCATTATGAGGCGTGCGAGAATCCTATGTCGGTGGTTCACCTGATACACTCCTATGAGATGAAGGCAGGTATTGCAATATCCCCCAATACGCCCGTTGAGCATCTGTTCCCTTTGCTCGAGCATATTGATATGGCTCTTATTATGACGGTTGAGCCGGGATTTGGCGGCCAAAAGCTTATCCCCTCAACGCTTGACAAGGTATCTACACTTTCAAAATATGCGCGCGAACGCGGAATTGATGTGGATATAGAGGTTGACGGTGGAATAAATACGGAAAATGCGCCTATTGCTATATCCGCGGGCGCTAACGTAATAGTTGCGGGATCTGCTATATTCAAGGCAAAGAAGCCGCGCTCGGTAATCTCTGCAATAAAAAACAGCGCATTTTAATCGGCTGCTGCAATAAAAAATCAGTTGCGAATTTCGCAACTGATTTTTTGTTTTATTTATTATTTCAACATAGATTCAAGAGTAGCTTTTGCTGTTCCAAGCGCGTCTGCTATCTTGGAGGTGTCTACACCACCGGCCATAGCGCTGTCGGGACGACCGCCGCCCTTGCCTCCCGTAACGGAAGCAACTGCGCCAACAAGCTTGCCTGCATGAGCGCCGCGAGCAACTGCGTCCTTACCTGCAACTGCGATAAAGTTGAGCTTTCCTGCGTTATTGACTGCGATAACAGCAACGGCATCAGGGCACTCGGATTTTATTCTGTCGCAAAGGCATCTTGCACTGTCAATATCCATGCCGTCAGCTGTGGTGGCAATAAGCTTTACGTCCTTTACAGAGATTGCATCCGCTATGATCTCATTGAATTTGGAAGAAGCGATCTTACTGTTAAGTGCTTCAATATCCTTCTTCATTCCGGAGATCTCTCCCTGAAGCTGAGCGGCTCTCTTTGCGATGTCTGCAACGTTCTGTACCTTAAGCTCAGATGCGGTATTTGCGATAAGCGCGTCCTTGTCAGCCATAAGCTTGAGGATACCCAATCCCGTAACCGCTTCTATACGGCGAACGCCCGCTGCAACGCTGGACTCGGATACGATCTTGAACAGACCTATCTTACCTGTGTTGTCACAGTGAGTTCCACCGCAAAGCTCGGTTGAGAACTTGCCCATTTTAACCATGCGGACTACTTTACCGTATTTCTCACCGAACAGTGCCATAGCACCGTGAACTCTTGCGGTCTCAATATCGGTTTCCATAGTAATTATCTCGTTTGCAGCAAGGATATTGTAATTAACAAGATTTTCTACCTTCTGTATTTCGTCCTGTGTAAGTGCTGCGAAATGTGTAAAGTCAAATCTGCATACACTCTCGTCAACGTAAGAGCCCGCCTGCTCTACGTGGTTACCAAGCACTACGCGAAGCGCTGCCTGAAGCAAGTGAGCCGCAGAGTGATTTCGAGCGATAGAAAGACGTCTTGCGTCCTCGATATCAGCGGTAACGGCATCACCCACGTTGAGCGTTCCATTAGCTACTGTACAGAGATGGAGATATACTCCGTCGGTCTTTTTGGTATCGTAAACATTGGCGATAAAGCCCTCGGAGTAAATCGTTCCACTGTCGCCGACCTGACCGCCGCCCTCTCCGTAGAAAGGAGTTCTGTCAAGCACTACCGTGCAGTCACCGCCGTCAACTGACTGAACGCTTCCGTCATCGGTGAGAATAGCGAGAACTTTAGCGGAGCTTCTGAATTCAGAGTAACCTGTAAATTCGGTTTTGGAAAGATCGGAAAGCAGAGATTTTGAGGATTCGTCCCAACCGCCTATGTTGGCTCTTGCCTCTCTTGCTCTCTTCTTCTGCTGGAGCATAAGCTCATTAAAGGTATTTTCATCAATGGAAAGGTGACTTTCAGCAGCGATTTCACGCGTGAGATCTATCGGGAAACCAAAGGTATCGTAAAGCTTGAATACCTCCTCGCCGGAAATTGTATCAGCGTTATCGGAAATAGCACCTCGAATGAGATCGGAAAGTATTGCAAGACCTGCGTCAACCGTAGCGTCGAATCTCTCCTCCTCCATAGATATAACCTTGAGAATATAATCTCTCTTTTCGCTAAGCTCGGGATATGCTCCGCAGCTTTCCTCAATAGAGGTGGTAACGGTTTCAACCAAGAACGCGCGATTGATTCCGAGCAGCTTACCGTGACGGCAAGCACGTCTGATAATACGGCGAAGGACATATCCTCTGCCCTCGTTAGACGGGATAACACCGTCTGCTATCATAAACATAGCGCTTCTGGAGTGGTCTGTGATGACACGGATAGAAATATCGTTGTTAGCTTCATTTCCGTACGTCTTACCTGAGATCTCACACACCTTGTCAATAACCTTGCGTATGGAGTCAACCTCGAACATGTTGTCAACGCCCTGCATTACACAAGCAAGACGCTCAAGCCCCATTCCCGTATCGATATTCTTGGAGGCAAGCTCGGTGTAGTTGCCCTGTCCGTCGTTATTGAACTGCGAGAATACGTTGTTCCAGATTTCCATAAATCTGTCACAATCACACCCGGGCTTACAGTCAGGCGAGCCACATCCGTATTTAAGACCGCGGTCGAAATATATCTCGGAGCAAGGACCGCAGGGTCCGCTACCGTGCTCCCAGAAGTTGTCTGCCTTGCCAAGACGAACCACCTTGTTAGGATCAACGCCTATCTTATTCACCCATATATCATACGCCTCGTCGTCCTTTTCATAGATGGACGGCCAGAGCAGATCTGCAGGAATCTCAAGTGTTTCGGTAAGGAACTCCCATGCCCACGGAATTGCCTCCTCTTTAAAATAGTCACCAAAGGAGAAGTTTCCAAGCATCTCGAAGAACGTACCGTGTCTTGCAGTATGTCCTACGCGCTCAAGGTCGGGCGTTCTGATGCACTTTTGGCAGGTTGTAACACGGTTGCGCGGAGGTATCTCCTCACCCGTGAAAAACTTCTTCATAGGCGCCATGCCTGAATTTATAAGTAAGAGTGATTTGTCGTTGTGAGGAACGAGCGAATACGAAGGAAGACGGAGATGCCCCTTCGACTCAAAAAATGCGAGATATTTCTCGCGGAGATCGTTAAGTGATGTCCATTTCATAAGAATTTTTTCACATTCCTTTCGGTATTATACTTTAACTTATTTATTATATCACCACAAATTCGTTTCGTCAAGAGATTTTGCGCGATATTTGACAAGAATTTGCCTATAAATATAAAAATAACGCTCCGAGAGTCGATTTTACTGTCGGAGCGTTATTATAAAATTGTGTTATTTGTTTCTTTGCGTCTTTACCGCCATATCAAGTATTTTTGATCTTAATTTCGGTGTATTGTATCTTGGCGATATTTTCCAGGACCAGTTTCCTTCTGCGGTTGCGGGAGTATTCATTCTTCCCACCTCGTTGGAAAGCTCAAGATAGTCCTGCATAGGCACTATCGCAAGATCCGCAATGCTTCGGAATGCCAATTCTATTAAGTCATAGGTTCGGCTTTGTCCCTTGATGCGCGGACATTCTTTATCAAATCTTGTCTTTGCATCTCCCGAAAGGGATCTTATCCAGGTGTACGAGCAATCGGAGTCGTGAGATGACGAATATACGATGCAGTTCTTTGTGCCGTATGTGCGGGGGAGATATTCACTGTTGTCATCGTAAAATGCAAATTGGAGCATTTTCATTCCAGGGAAGGATGTATCACGCAGGAGCTCTCTGACATCTTCGGTAATAAATCCAAGGTCCTCTGCTATTATTTTAGAGTCGGGAAATTCGGAGCGGATCTTTTGAAACAGCTCTATTCCGGGGGCAGAATCCCATTTTCCGTTTTTTGCAGTTTTCTCTCCGTACGGAATATTATAGTATCCCGCAAATCCTCTGAAATGGTCGATTCGGAGAATATCATAAAGCTTGAATGCGGCGCCTACTCGGTCTATCCACCAGCCAAATCCTTGCTTTCGCATAAGCTCCCAATTATATATCGGGTTGCCCCACAGCTGGCCGTCGGGAGAAAATCCGTCGGGAGGACATCCAGCAACTACAACAGGATTATAGCTTTCGTCAAGCAAAAACTGTTCCGGAGCTGCCCATACGTCCATGCTGTCATGCGCAACGTATATCGGCATATCTCCGATTATCGTAATTCCCTTCTTATGTGCGTGACGGATTATTTCCTTCCACTGCATAGAAAACTCATACTGTATCCAACGCCAGAAGGACATCTCTGTCTCAAATTCCGATTTGTGATCCAAGGCGCGCTTGTAATCGCGGTGTTCTTGATTCCACAGTGTCCAAGGAGCATAATTATAATGTACTTTAAGCGCCATAAATAGCGCGTATCCCTCAAGCCAAGAGGTGTTTTCTTTGACGAATTGCGAATATGCTCTTTCCTGCTTGAATCTTGAATGTGCAAGGCGGAGAGCAGCATATCTGTTATTAAAGAGCCAGCCGTAATTGATTTTTTTTGAATTTTCACGTTGCTGCAACAATTCTTCCTTGGTGAGCAACTTTTTAGCGGCGAGAATGTCAAGATCTATAAAATACGGATTTCCCGCAACGGAAGACGGAGATTGATACGGACTGTCTCCGTATGATGTCGGATTGAGCGGCAGCACCTGCCAGCATTTTTGTCCGGTCGCGTCGAGAAAATCAATAAAATCGTGGGCGGACTTTCCCAAGCTTCCGATACCGTATTTTGAGGGTAAACTGCTTACGGGCATTATAATTCCCGCTTTATGCTCAAATCCCAGAGCGTGCATATGGTTCATAAAAATAAAAGTGCCTTTCCAAATATGTTCACATGTCTATTATACCATCTTGTCGCTAAAAAGGCAACAAGATATTAGTGTGTTTTGTAATTTTTTAATTGTTCCCGATCAGTATAGCTCTGCATGGAGCGCCATCGCTGCCTGAAAGCAAAATTGGAGCACAGCACAAGAAATATACTCCCTCGCTACATTCTCCAAGACGTATGCCCTCGAGAAGCGTTATGCCGGCGGAAAGCAATATTCGGTGCACCTCGGCAGGTGCGTCCTCTGAGCCAACACTTTGCGATTCCGTTCCAACAAGAGCTATGCCGCTTTTTACAAAAACGTCAGCGGCTTCGGCGGTAACGGTTGCCTGTCCCTTGATAAGTATTCTCATAGCAGAGCTATTGTTTATTTTAGCGGCGCGCCTTATAATGTCCTCTGCCGCTTTGGCGTCAATGCTTGTGTTACATTCCGCAACAAAAGCATATCCTACAAGGTTTGTGAGCGGTATCATATCCACCGTTGCACCGTTCTCAATGAAATGCGCCGGAGCATCAATATGAGTGCCGTTGTGCGCACACATTGAAAAAGCAGTGAGATTATATGTGTCACCGTTCTGCATTGATTTGAGAATTTGCTTTTGCGGGTGTGGATCGTCTGCGTATATTTTACAATTGAAAACATCTTGAGATATGTCGTATATTTTCATAGTCCTGTCCTTTGTTTATTCATCGTATCTATTATAACATAGAATGATGCTTTTAGCAATAGATTTGTTGGATTGACGGTAAAATTGTTACATGTGTGTCATCAAATCAGGAGATAATAATATAATCTATGCAGGATAACTTATGCAGGTGGATATTTCTGTGGATTTCAAGCGAAAACATGACACAAAGATAATAATTATGCATTTTTGGGTGTATATACATAATTCTATATATAAAAAATGATAATTTTGTTAAAAATTAATCAAAAAAGCTGTTGACTTTTAGGAATGTGTGTGTTATAATATATTGGTGTGTGCGATAGTGGATATTTTTTGTAAATTTTGTGATATCCTATAACACAGTGTTGTAGGGTGTTTCAAAGTTTACAAGACTTATTTTACTTTTGCATTCACAAAAATAACATTTTTAGGAAAGAGGAAAATTACTATGAAAAGAATTTTCGCACTCCTGCTTTGCGTATGCATGGCAGTCGCTGTAGTGGCATGTGACACTCCGGCAAAGGAAGCTGATTACAAGCTCGGTATGGGTATCGTTGTAAGCACCGCTAGCTCCAAGACCGGCACCGCTCAGGTTGACGCTACCGTTGCTACCGTTGTTACTGACGCTGACGGCAAGATCGTTCTCTGCCGTATTGACGTTGCTCAGAACAAGATGAACGTTGCTGACGGCGCAGTTGAGGCAAACAAGACCTTCGAGACCAAGATGGAGCTTGGCTCCCGCTATGGTATGGAGGGTAAGGTTGACAACGATGACAACGGCGTTATGCTCGAATGGGATGCTCAGGCAAAGGAATTTGAGAAGTACGTTGTTGGTAAGACCGCAGCTGAAGTTGAGGCAATAAAGACTCAGGAAGCTAAGGGACACCAGATCGCTGTTGATAAGGCACTCCTCGATGCAGGTTGCTCCATGCAGATCACTGATTTCATCGCTGCTGTTGTTAAGGCATGCAAGGATGAGCAGAGCGTATCCTTCAAGGCAACTGCAGGCAGCTTCACTCTCGGTGTTGCAGCTAACTCCTTCGTTGATGCAGAGACCAAGGCAGCTACCGCTGATGCAGAGGGACTCGTTGCTATGTACACTGATTTCGCAGCTTCCGTTGTTGTTGACGGCAAAATCGTTGCTTCTCTCAACGATGCTATCCAGCCCAAGATCACTATTAACGCTGACGGCGAAATAGTTAAGGCAGATTACAAGGCAACAAAGCGTGAGCTCAAGGAAAATTATAACATGGCTAAGTTTGGTGCAAGCATGGACTGGAACGGCGACGGTAAGGTTCTTGAGTGGTACCAGCAGTCTGAGGCATTCTCAAAGCACGTTGTAGGTAAGACCGCAGCTGATGTTGAGGCAATGGCTACTAAGGTTGTTGAGGGCGCAGGATACGTTATCTCCGCTGACGATGCACTTCTCAGCGCAGGATGCACCATCCAGATCACCAGCATCAAGGCAGTAGTTGCTAAGTCTGTTAAGAACGCTCGCTAATCAAATCAAATAATTACAGGAGATTCGAGGTTTGAAAATCTTCAAATCATTCGTATGCCTGTGTGCAGTTATGGGGCTGCTCGTTGTAATGACGGGCTGCCCTAAAACTGCAAATAAGGCAGAACCCAAGGGGAAAGTGTACTTCTCTTTTTTCGATACAGTGTCCTATGTTTATAGTTATGCAAATGATTCCCAGGAACAATTTGATGCTAATTGTGACACCGTTGCAAAGACGCTTGAGGAGTATCATCACCTTTTTGATATATACTATGAATACACGGGTGTAAACAACCTGTGCACCCTTAATAAAAACGCCGGTGGAGAGCCGTTGACCGTGGATCAGAAGCTCATTGACTTTTTGCTCTATGCTAAAGAACTTTACACCTTGACTAACGGCGAAATGAACGTCATGATGGGAGCAGTTCTTCGTCCTTGGCACGATTGCCGTACACAAGCATCTATTGATCCTCAGAATGCTTCTCTTCCCGATATGCAGCTCCTTGAAGCTGCCGATGATCACATTGATATATCTTCGCTTGAGATAAACGATGAAAACAATACCGTTAGAATAACGGATCCCGATGCAAGAATAGACGTTGGCGCGCTTGGTAAGGGCTATGCTACCGAAATGGCGGCAAAGCTGCTTGAAGAAAGCGGTATTCGCAGCTACGTTCTTAATATCGGAGGAAATATTCGCATTATAGGAACAAAGACCAATGGAGACGGTTGGCTTACGGGTATAAAAGACCCTATGGCTCCCGATTCTAATTTTGCGTTGCGTATAACTATTTCGGATACATCATGTGTAACGTCCGGATCGTACGAGCGCTTTTTCTCGGTGGACAACGTTCAGTATCACCATATAATTGATAGCGATACGCTTATGCCCGCTGATTATTTTTCTTCCATTACTATAATATGCAAAGACAGCGGTCTTGCAGACGCGCTCTCTACTGCTCTTTTCTGTATGAGCTATGAGGACGGACAAGCCCTGATCAATTCCATTGATGGTGTTGAGGTGCTTTGGATAGATAAGGACGGAAACCAAATGATGACGGACGGATTTGCAGATCTGATAGTTAAATAAACCGTGCGTCTGATCAAATTTTGAAAACAATAAAAGTTTAAAATAAAATTTATAATAACAAATAGGAGAAGTGCTAATGATTTTCAAGAAAAACATTTCATCCTTGCACGTGCCCCACAATAAGCACACAGCAGGATGCATTCCCGTGAAAATTAAAACGCCTGACGAAGTAATTCTTCCTATGAACATGCACTCCGGTCACGATGCTGAGCCCATCGTAAACGTCGGAGATCACGTGTACGTAGGACAGCTTATTGCTCGCGAAGAAGGAAGATTTTCTTCCCCCGTTCATGCAACGGTATCAGGTACGGTAGTTGAAATCGCTCCCATTAAGCACGGCGACGGTAAGGACGTTATGGCGATCCGTATCGAAAGCGATGGAAAGATGGAAGCAGATCCCAATCTCAAGCCCCCTGTTATCAGCAACTGCGATGAATTCCTTCAGGCAGTTCGTGACGGCGGTATCGTAGGTCTTGGCGGCGCGGCTTTCCCCACTTGGGCAAAGTTCAACGAGGCGAAGAACCCTGATTACAAGGTGGATACCGTGCTTATCAATGCCGCAGAGTGTGAGCCCTATATTACGAGTGACCACAGAATGATGGTTGATCATACCGAGCTTATCGCAGACGGTATCGAGTATCTCAGAAAGTATATGAGCGAATATCTTGGCGACGCTAAGTTCATGATCTGCATCGAAACCAACAAGCCCGACGCGATCGCGGCTCTTAAGGAAACTTTCGCAGGTAAGGATTACGTTGAGATCAAGGAGCTTGTTGCTATATATCCTCAGGGTGCAAAGCAGGTAATGCTTTACAACGCTACCGGTCGAGTTGCAGTTGCAGGCAGACGCTTCCCTTCGTTCGGAGCGCTCATTATCAACGTTTCTTCTCTTGCAAAGATGGCAGAATACCTCAATACAGGTATGCCTTTGGTTGAGAGAATAGTTACCGTGGACGGTTCTGCAGTTGAAACGCCTATGAATCTCATCGCTCCTATCGGAACAAAGATAAGCGATCTTTTGGCAATAACCGGAATCAAGTCTGAGCCCGGAAAGGTTATAGTTGGCGGTCCTATGAATGGTACGGCAGTATATTCTGTTGACAGCCCCATTGTTAAGGTCGCAAACGCGGTTCTAGTATTTGACAAAAAGGATAGCGTGCTTCCCGATCCCTCCGCTTGTATCCATTGCGGAAGATGTATAGAAAAATGCCCCGTAAATATTGACGTTCCCAGCGTTAATCTTGCACTCGCGCAGGATAACGAGGATAGACGCGCAAAGCTCCTTATAGATACCGGTGTTCGTCAGTGTGTTGACTGCGGATGCTGCTCTTATGTGTGCCCTGCACACCGTCATCTGCTCCAAATAAACTGGGATGCTAAATCCTTCCTTAAAAAATATGCAGTGGCACAAAAAGAGAAAGAAGGAGGAAACAAGTAATGAGTAAGCTTCACGTATCGCACGCACCTCATATAAACAGTGGCGTGTCAACTCATAATATCATGCTTGACGTAGTCATTGCCATGATTCCTGCTTCCATAGCTGCCGTCGTTCTTTTCGGACTTCAAGCACTCTGGATCATTCTCACTTGCGTTGCAAGTGCGGTTCTCTCCGAGTTCCTTTTCAATCTTGTAACAAAGAGAAAACAGACCATCGGTGACTGCTCTGCTATCGTAACGGGACTTCTGTTGGCTCTCAACCTCAGCACCAACGTTCCGCTTTGGCAGTGTATTGTCGGATCTGTATTTGCAATTATAATTGTAAAATCGCTATTCGGCGGTCTTGGACACAATATCGTTAACCCCGCAATCGCGGCACGCGTATTTATGCTTCTTACATTTGGTACAGCAGTTGCAGGCGGCGCACAGGTTTCCGATTTCGTGCTTGGCGACAAGGCGGCAGAGCTTACATCAAGTGCAACCCCCCTCGTATTTCTTAATGAGGGTGTAGGCGCTATGGAGCAAGCTCCTTCTCTTCTCCAGCTCTTCCTCGGTACACACGGAGGAGCAATTGGAGAAACTTGTGCAGTTGCACTTCTCATCGGATTTATCTATCTTGTAGTCCGTAAAGTGATCAAGTGGTACGTTCCCGTATCATTCATTGCAACCGTATTTGTTTGCTACCTCGTATTTACCGGCGACGTTACATATTCGCTCGCACAGGTGCTCGCAGGCGGTTTGCTCCTTGGTGCAATATTCATGGCTACCGACTACGTAACCACTCCCACCACGGGACTTGGCAGAGTTGTATTCTGCGTAGGTTGCGGACTTCTGACGTTTGCAATCAGACAATTCGGCTCTTATCCCGAAGGCGTGTCTATTGCTATTCTCACTATGAATCTTCTTACTCCTTTCATTTCTGACTGGACAAAGAAAAAGACCTTGGGAGGTGTAAAATAATGAAATTCTCTGATCTTATCAAGATGATCGTTACACTTCTCGTAATAGTTGTGGTATTTGGCGCGGCTATGTTCGGTCTTAACTTCCACACTGCTCCTCTGATTGAAGCAAACAATGCAGGCGCGGAGCTCGCTCCCCTTCTCGCGGTTATGCCCGAGGGTGCTACCTTCGGCGGAGATGCACTTATTTATGATGCGGCAAATGCATCTGCTTCGACTCTCAAGGACGTTCCCGCAAGCGTTCTTACCGTTTACAAGGAGTCCGCAGGACTTGGCTACGTTATTCGCGTAACCGCTTCCTCGCAGTATTCCAAGGAACCCATGGAAATCACCGTTGGTATCGCAGCTGACGGCAAGATTTGTGGAATCCAGCTCGACAAATATACCGATTCTATTGATTTCCGCACCATAGATGATAAATATACCGACTCTTATATTGGTAAGGACTCTGCTCTTGCAGACGTTGGAACAGTTTCCGGCTGTACCTTCTCTACCACCGCATTTAAGAATGCTGTTACAGAAGCAATGGGCGTGCTTATTTCCAATGATATGATCGCGGCAGGCGTTAAGTCTGATGAACAGATTCTTGCGGAAATGATCCCCACACTGCATACGGGTCTTACCTCTATGGGAATGTTAAAGGCAGAGCCCGTTGCGGCAAGCGGCAATATCGTGGATGGTTACAAGGCGCTTAACGGTTCAGGATATGCATTTGTAGTCAAGAACGGTGACGTTGCCCTTCTCGCGGTTGTTAACGTTAGCGGTGTTTGCAAGGTGTATGACGTCAACGGTGACGATGTGACCGAGAGCAACGCCGCGGTTGTCGAAGAAGCAGTTGCGGCTGCAGGCGAAGCAAAAGACTTCACAGCTGCCGCTGAAAAGATGCTTCTTGCTGAATATAAGGACGCAACTGAGATTACTCCTGTAGAAATCACCACCTTTGGAAATGTTGTATATGCAAGCTCTTTCATATTAGGTGATAATACCTATTATGCGTTCTACTCTTGCCCCTTGACCTACGAGGATAATGCAATGCAGATTCTTACCGTTATTGATGAAAACGGTGCTATAGTAAGTCAGGATGCCAAGGAATTCCTCTTCGGACACGGAGTAGAATATCTTCCCATTTACGGTTCGGGATACGGCGACGTATCATCCAGCGAGTTTAAGTCATACGAGGATAAGTTTGCAGGTGTTAATTCTGATACGCTTTCCGATGACGTTCTTGTATCGGGTGCTACTCTTTCTTCTACTGCTGTAAAGCTTGCTACACAGGATGTATTTGTTGAATTTAATTCTATCAAAGGAGGAGAACAATAATGAAAAAGACTAGAACTTCATATCTCCTCAGAGGCACTCCCTCTATTCTTCTGGCAATTGGTGCAGGATTCGTAATGGCGTCCAGCGCTGATGTTCGTGCGGCTCTCGGTATGGGCGCGGCAGTATTGCTTTCAATGCTTCTTAGCTCTATCGTAGTATCCGCAATACACAAGATCATTCCCGCACGCACAAAGCTTCCCGCTTATCTTCTTATAATAACGGGATTCGTTTCGCTCATCTCTATGCTTATGCAGGCGTACTTCCCTGTTGTAGTTAATATGCTGGGCGTACACCTTGCAGCTCTTTCCGTAAGCGCGGTAATATTCCGTGATGCAGAGGAGGTTGCAGACTGCAACGGCGAAAATGTTACGATAAAAACAGCTCTTGTAACGGGTGTGTTCTTCACTGTTGTTATGGTAGCTTGCGCGCTTATACGCGAGGTTATCGGTAACGCATCTATCTGGGGTGTATCTATTGAATTCCTTGAGCCCTACAAGATATCCGCTATTGCAGGAGCATTCGGCGGTTACTTAGTTCTGGCAATAGTTCTTGCAATCATCAATAAGCTTACAGGATTGCATCATCATCAAGAGACTGAAAAGGAGGATAACTGATTATGAATTTTGAAATTATTTTAGGTATCCTTCTTGCAGGTATACTTTCTGACAACTATGCATTTATTCACTTCCTCGGTACCGGTGCGGTTATGGAGAATGAGAGATCCAGCAGAAAATCTCTGCTTCTCGGTCTTGGCACTACGGTAGTAATGATACTCTCCACGCTTATCACGTGGCCCATCAACAAGTATCTTCTTGTAGAGGTTCCCTATTTCCAGACGATGGCTTTCGTTATCGTAGTTCTCGTTGTAGTTGAAGTAGTACATATAGTTGCAAAGAATCTTCTTGATAATTACTGCCGTTCCGACTTTATTAAGTTTGCGATTAATGGCGCAGTTCTCGGTCTTTGCATACACAACACCGAGCTTGAATTGCTTGAGGCAGTTGTTACTGCAGCGGCTGTCGGTATTGGCTTTATGCTGGCTATGACAGTATTTGCGAAGCTTAAGGACATTCCCGTACACGAAAAGGCAGTTCCCGCTCCTTTCAGAGGTCTTCCTATTGCACTTCTGACGGCAGGAATGATAGTTCTTGCAATTCTCGCACTTAATTTCTGATATTTTTGATGAAAAAACGAGATTTTATCCTTATTGCTGTATTGCTTTTAGCTGCTATCACTAACCTCCTTGTCTTTGAATTTGGCAAA
>JAZRFU010000056.1:0-1577 GCA_045643865.1 Eubacteriales bacterium | reverse complement strand
TCGAACTACGGTCAGGGCTCGTCGCGTGAGCATGCGGCACTTGTGCCGCTTTACCTCGGAGTTCGTGCCGTAATAGCCAAGAGCTTTGCGCGAATTCACGCAGCAAATCTTATAAACTTCGGCATAGTACCCTTGGTGCTTGACGATGAAGCCGATTACGAGCTTATATCCGAGGGGGACGAAATATATATATCAGGATTTGAAAAAGCGATAAAAAGTTCTGATAAGGTAGTGATCACAAACCTCAAAAATAACGCACGGGTGGCACTCAAGCTTGATTTTACGCCGCGCCAACGCGCCATCATTCTTGCCGGAGGCTTGCTTAACTATACAAAGAGGAGGGATTGATGTATGGAGAAATACAAGACCGAGCTTGACACAGCTTGCGACAAATTCAGAAAAATACTCGCCGATCAGCTCGAAAGAGTTGAAGGAATCAAGGCACAGGGGGATTTTGTTGACTATGCAAGTCTTGATAAACTGGTAATAGGAGTTTGCGGCGGTGACGGTATAGGTCCGATAATTACAGAAGAGGCGCGACGGGTGCTTTCCTTTATTCTTGCGGATTTAGTAGAGGCGGGAAAGGTGGAGTTCAAAAGCATCTATGGACTCACAATTGAGAACCGTATAGCGAAAAATGCAGCCATTCCCGATGACGTGCTGGCGGAATTGAAGTCCTGCCACGTTATTCTTAAAGGTCCTACCACAACGCCGCAAAAGGGTGACGGTATGCCAAATATTGAGTCCGCCAACGTCGCTATGCGCAAGGCACTTGACCTCTTTGCAAACGTGCGCCCGATCAAGATTCCCGACGAGGAGATAAGCTGGGTCATATTCCGCGAAAACACGGAGGGCGGTTATGCCGTCGGATCGTCCGGCTTTAACGTTACGGCGGATCTAGCTGTGGACTTTACCGTTACGACAAAACCGGGTACTGACAGGATAGCAAGGCTTGCTTACGAGTATGCAAGGAAAAACGGTATGGGTAGAGTATCGCTTGTCACAAAGGCTAACGTGATAAAGACGACCGACGGCAATTTTCTTGCGGACTGTCACAAGGTGGCAGAGCTTTATCCGGATATCGAAACTGACGAGTGGTACGCTGATATAATGACGGCAAAGCTCTTGGATAAGAAACGCCGCCGCGATTTTCGCGTGCTTCTGTTGCCGAATCTTTACGGAGATATAATTTCCGATGAAGCGGCAGAGCTTCAGGGCGGTGTCGGCACTGCAGGTTGCGCCAATATAGGCAAAAGATACGCTATGTTTGAGGCCGTACACGGCTCTGCTCCGAGAATGGTTGCAGAGGGCAGGAAAGAGTATGCAGACCCCTCATCTATGCTGCGCGCCTCGGTAATGCTTTTGTCACATATCGGTCTTCAAGATCGCGCAGACAGGCTCGAGAAAGCACTCGATATATGCACCTTCGGGGAGAGGAAGCTCGTGGTTACAGGTCGACCCGGCGGTGCGCGGTGCAGAGAGCTTGGTGATTACGTGCTTGAAACGTTAAAATCAATTACCTAGCACCCGTGTAAAGTAAAAAGCGTTGACAATCTGCTGATTGCCAACGCTTTTTG
>JAZRFU010000055.1:0-14280 GCA_045643865.1 Eubacteriales bacterium | reverse complement strand
GCGCCGGTTTCAAGAGTTGCGGGCTTGAGTGTGTTAGTTGCGGTGTTACCTGCAAAACCGGGATCGGTCTCGGTTACCTCAAGCTCAACGAACGTGGGGGGCTCAACGCCGAATACGTTACCCTTGTAGGAAATGATCTTGCACATCATCTCTTCCTTAACGAACTTGAAGGAATCTCCAAGCTTGTCGCTGTTGAGGGGGATCATATCGAACGTTTCCATGTCCATAAAGTAGTACAGATCTCCGTCGTTGTAGGAGTACTGCATGTCCTTTCTTTCGATGTAAGCGTTCTCATACTTATCAGTGGGGCTGAACGTTTTTTCGATCACTGCACCGGAAATAACGTTTTTGAGCTTCGTACGAACGAAAGCTGCACCTTTACCGGGCTTTACGTGCTGGAACTCGATAACCTGATAAACGTTACCGTCCATTTCAAATGTAATACCGTTCTTAAAATCGCCGGCTACTACCATAATTAGAATACCTCCAAAAGTACTTTTTTGCCGTGATAAAGCTACGGCAGTGCATAAATTTACACTTAATTATATAACATTATTAGATATTTTTCAAGAGGGGAGCACACCAAATTTGTAAATTTTCTGTTACATGCCCTGATATCGCGCCTGATTTGAGCGATTAAACGCTTTTTGTGAGAATAATCTCGCCGTCAAACGTTTTTATCTGCACCGTACCGCCATCGTAAACGGCGTACGTTTTGGGATTTTGTTGCTTTGGCAAGCTGACAGAGCCGGGATTTATGCAAAGTATGCCGTCGTGCACAGAGGCGTCAAGCACGTGCGTGTGACCCGAAAAAAATATGCAATTCTCGTCGTGTGGCGGAAGCTTGTCCGGTGAATAGACGTGACCGTGAGAGAGTATCAGCACCTTGCCGCTCTGCTCGTCACAAACTCGTTCAAAGTCCGACATGATGAGGAAAGAAAGCACCATTTGGTCCACCTCTGCGTCACAGTTACCTCTGACACATATTATTTTGTCGGCATTGGCATTGAGAAGCTCGATGACCTGCTTTGGCGCATATCCGTCGGGCAGATCGTTGCGCGGTCCGTGGTAAAGAATATCGCCGAGCAGCAAAAGCTTGTCCGCGCCCTCTTTCTCTGCGGCGTCAAGCAGAGCGCGGCAGCACACCGCGTCACCGTGAATATCGGATGCAATTATATATCTCATTTTGTACCTCTTTTATGTTTAACTTATCTTACGCTTCCGTTGCCGCGCGCGAAATATTTTTGAGTCGTGAGCGCGAAAAGCCCCATAGGTCCGCGCGCGTGGAGCTTTTGCGTTGAAATGCCTATTTCTGCTCCAAAGCCAAATTCGCCGCCGTCGGTAAAGCGAGTGGACGCGTTGACGTAAACTGCCGCCGCGTCGATGTAATTGCAGAAATAGTCCGCATTTTTACCGTCGCGTGTGACTATCGCCTCGCTGTGTCCCGTCCCGTATTTGTTTATATGCTCTACCGCCTCGCAAACATCGTCAACTATCTTGACTGCGAGGATAAAGTCGTTATATTCGGTTGCAAAATCAAGCTCGTCTGCCGCCACGGCGTCGGGCAGAATTTTGCGCGTGCGCTCGCATCCTCTGATCTCAAGCTCATAATTTTCCGACGCGCTTTTTTGGAATTTGGGTAGGAAAACGTGGGCAACATCCTTGTGGACGAGCAAGGTTTCGATAGCATTACACACCGCAGGGCGTGAGCATTTGGCATTGATCGCAACGCGCACCGCCATATCGAGATCGGCAGAGCTATCCACGTATAAGTGACAGTTTCCTGCTCCCGTTTCGATAACAGGAACGGTGGAATTTGCAACGGTTGCATCGATAAGCCGCTTGCTTCCGCGCGGAATGAGCACGTCGACAAGTCCGCGCGCAGTCATAAGTGCCTCGGCACTTTCGTGACCCTCGCCCGGCTCGATAAATCCGATTACGTTTTCGTCAATATCGCAATCAGCAAGGCATTTTTTCATTATATCCACCAGCGCTTTGTTGGTGAGCGCTGCCTCGCGACCGCCGCGCAAAACTACGGCATTACCTGTTTTGAGGCAAAGTGCCGCCGCATCGACTGTCACGTTGGGACGCGCCTCGTAGATTATTCCCACCACTCCGATAGGCACGCGCCGACATTCAATGTCTATATCGGCACGGGGTGTGAGCATATAACTGTCTCCCACGGGGTCGTCAAGCAGTACGAGCGCGCCCAGAGAGTCGCAAATGTCCTTTATGCGCGCCTCGTTAAGCACAAGTCGGTCAATGACGTGTGGAGCAATACCGCGCACGCGCGCCATCTCCACGTCGGCATCGTTTGCGGCAATTATTTCATCGCGGCGACGCACAAGCTCCTCGGCAATATGCGAGAGCAGACGGTTTTTGCTTGCCGTATCGAGCGCACCGAATACTCTGGACGCTACCTTTGCCGCGCGTGCAATATTAAAAACGGATTCTTTTACAGTCATAATTTTACTTTCTCCGCAGATGCGGTGTGGGGATCAGAAAGATCAGCTTAATCTCTTATGAGTATCTTTTCTATTTCCAGAATATAAAATCTGTGAAAATCGTCTGACGGATAGTTTTTAAGATGAGTCGTATCGACGAAATTGGGCTTTTTGAGGTCGTCGGCGTATGCTTTTTTGCATATCATAACTATATTGGATTGCTCAATAAAGGGAACGTTGCCATCAAAGCCAACGTCAAGACCAAGCTCGGTGGGCTTATCGAAATCGCGTCCCGATTTAGAGCCGCAAAACGCAAGCGCGTCGCGGTGCTGACTACCCGTAAAGCAGAGCGAGATGCGGTCAAGCCCCTCGACCAATGCATAAGAATAGCGTTGCGGACGGATATATACGGTTGCCACGGGCTTGTTCCAGAGTATTCCAAGACCGCCCCAGCTTGCCGTCATCATATTTGCGCCGCTTTGTTTAGTGCTGTCTGCCGCGCATATCATAAGCCAATCCTTACCGATGAGCTTAAAGGGTGAGCAGATAAGCTCGTCTGCCGAAATTTGACGAAATTTATTCATTCGATACACCTCCGCAAATTGATTATTTAGATTATAGCACAAAATATTTGCCGTTTCAATACAGACACGAAAATATTTCATACTTTATATATTATTACCCTCCGGCGAATGTTGTGAGTAATAAAATACAGGTCTAAATTTATAGCAACGTATAAAAAGGGCAACGCCACTTTTGCAGCGTTGCCGTTTAATGTTATTTTGTTTCTTCTGCCTCGGTTTCAATATAAATCACTGTGCAATTTGAGATAAGCAGGGCGTCAACCTTTTGGAAAAGTACATTTTCGCGAATGGTTGATTCTCCGATTCCCTCAATTATTTCATCGGCGGAGTATTCCTTGCCGTTTGCCGCGTAATAGTCTATATAATACTGAACCTGTGCGTCATATTCCTCTTTGCTTATTGAAACACATGCGGTTTGCGCGATAGAGTAATAAATCATCATGTTTTTAACGGATTTTTGTGCCATTGCAGTCAATTCCGCTCTCCAATCCGCGCCATCCTTAAGCCCAAGCATCATCAGAGCCATTTCATCAAACGTAACGGAGTATCCGTACATCGCATACATATCCACGTACTGTTGTATCTGGTCCTCGTAGTAGTTATACCAATAGGCGACCGCGCTGTCGGGATATTCCTTGACCTCGCTGCTTTGCATGAGATATTCGTAAGCCGCCGTAAGTATTTGACTGTCACGGTCCTGCTGCAGCTGTTCTCTGACCGCCGCCTCAAATTCCGCAAGCACGTCCTCGCCCTCTGCAACGAAGCCAAGGATCTTTGTAACGGTGGCCTCGTTATATTCGGGGACGTATTCCTCTCCTGCGATATACTTGATATACACGTTGAATATTACCGCTTTACCCGCAAGCTCTGTTGAGTGATAGTTTTGGGGGAACGTAAGCTCCAGCGCAACGGGGGAGTCCTTGCTCGTTTGATTGGGAACTATGCCGATAAGGCCTTCCTCAAATCCCGCGATAAACTTGCCTGATCCGATTTCAAGCTCATACGGCTCATTGTCGTTAGTTTCTGCCCAAGTGCCGCCCGAAAAGGCGACACCGTCCAAAAGACCCTCGTAGTATATCATGACCGTGTCGCCGATCTGCACAGCGCGGTCGGTTATTTGAGTTGCTTGCTTATTGCTTTCGAGAATGCCCTGAATATATGCAGAAACGTTCTCGTCGGTTATCTCGTGTTTTTTATCAACAGACACGGAAAAGCTTGCGTATTTTGAGGGATCAAGCGTTATGTAATCGTTCATATTCGCGTTAAAATAATCAAATTGCTCAAGCTCCACACGCTCCGTGCTTGCCGTGGTTGTGTCAGGGGCGGTGGTTTCCTGTGTTTCTCCTTCAGACGACGTATCGCATGACACGAGCGTCGCGCATATAATAGACGTACAAAGCAGAATAGCCAAAGCGGTCTTTATCGCTTTAATAAAGTTCATTTCAAAAATTCCTTTCATTATCATACATTATATATGATACATTATATAAGTTTCAAAATCAAGTATAATTTGAAAATTTTTTGTCACAACATTGATCGCGTTGACATTGCAAGGGAGAAATGCTATAATAGTGTTAAAGGAAAGGAGTGATCTGATGGATTTCTGTAAGCTTTGCGCCATCGTTGATGAGCGTCTTGTGGGCGTTACTGTAAAATCGTTTGATGAGATCGATTCGACAAACACAGAGGCGAAAAGATGCGCCGCGCAGCTGCGTTGCGGTCAGCCCACGCTATTTATCGCGCGCCGTCAAAGTGCAGGACGGGGCAGAATGGGCAGAGATTTTATAAGCCGCGCCGACTGCGGAATATATATGTCGCTCCTGTATTTTTGCGAGGACGAGCTGCGCGACGTCATATCGGTTACGACGTTTGCGGCGTGCGCCGTTGCGACCTCAATAGAAAGATCAACAAAAAAGCAAATGCGCGTCAAATGGGTAAACGACGTATATGACGAGCGCGGCAAGGTGAGCGGAATTTTGGTTGAAACTATCAAAGCTGACGCGCGGCTTGGAGTCGTTGTGGGAATAGGGATCAATGTGGGAGATGTTGATTTCCCCGATGAAATTTCAACCGTTGCATCGAGCATAGGCGAGGTGGATACGCATAAGGCCGCGGACATTATAGTCGATGCGGTCACAAAGCTTTTAGAGTATTCAAAAGATCACACAGACCGTTCGTTTATGAATGAATACCGCTCGCGGCTTATGATGGTTGGGGAGCAGGTCACATTGACGGCAGACGGCGAGCAGGTAATGAGCGGAACGATGCTGGGCGTTGACGATGACGGCGGACTCTTGATAGCTCCGACCGATGACGAAGCCCAAAATCCCGTGACCGTGCGTCGCGGCGAGGTAAGCTTAAGACAATCAATGATTTAATAATAAGATCAACGGACTGCCACAGACAGTCCGTTGATCTTTATTTTCATAATAATTCCGCTATATTTATAAGCTCCTTGCCACGGGAAAGTGCGTGAGCAACCGTATATGCCGTGCCGCCACCGCTATGAATACAGTAGGCAACACATACATCGCAAAGCTCGACAAGACGGCGATTGCGGTCGTGCATACAGCTCTGCGTATATCTCTCGTGCAGATATTCGACGCGGTCCGCGCGGCGAAGGATAGAATCATAAACCGAGCGATTTAGCTCGTTCCACATTTTTGTTTGATCGCGGCAGGGAAGAATAAGCTCCAGACGAATATCGGGATACTCCTCTTTAAGCTCCAAAACACAAAGTGCGGCAACGGTATCAAAGCCCATAGCACCGCCGGCAAGAAACGTTCTTGCGCCGCTTGCGATAAGGTGTCGCAGAAGCGCTTTAAGGCAAGACGGAATTGCTTGCGCCGAGCTTTTGACTATTTCGCGGTGCCCTGTAAAGCAAACTGCGGATATTTTATTTGCATTTTCCATCTTGTTGTCCCCCCTTTTGTGTTATATGCGCTAATTATAGCACATCTGTTCTTGTTTGTAAAGAGGTTTTCAAAAATTTATTATAAAAATCTTTCGACACAGAACGACAGATTGGGAGCTTTATGTAAAAAAATAAGTTTTCGTCATTTTTTTAGCTGTTCTGCCGCTTTTTTGCAGGATATGACCGTATCAACGGCACTTATCGACACAAATGGCATATTTTGGTGAGGCATCGCAAAAAGATGCAAGTAACGACAGACGCAAAGCGACAGTTTGCGCGCGTCGTTTGGTTTATAATGTAGTTAAACCAAAAAATTCATCAAAGTTGTTTGCGAAATGGAGATTAAAATGCAGAACGGAGAAAACGTCGGAAACGATAAAACGAACCAAGCAAAGAGCGGATTTTTCTCAAAGCTTATTGACGGACTCAAGCAAAAGGACGAGCGAGAGGTGCGACTGCGACTGCGCGCGCTCGTGAGATTTGCCTTTTCGGTCACGGTGGCATATTTTTTAGGCGGCGCGGAGCTGTTTTTCGGGGCATATCCGCTGTGCCTTGCGCTTGCATTTTCGTCAAGACGCGATTTGGCGCCCGTCACGCTCGGAATAGCGATACTTTTCTTTACGGGCGAGCTTGCTGTTATTTATGCCTTTGCTTATGCGGCGGCGATACTTATAAGAATGTTGGCGGCATTGCTTCCGTCTGCGCTGTCGGAGCTGAGTGCAAAAAATGATGCGGAAAATAAATCAATTGTGCGCGCGGACAATTCTAAAATAATGCCTATGCGCGGAGATACGGCGCAAAGCAAAGCTCAGGATGACCGCACGGCTCAATTGAGCAGAGTGTTTTGCGAGGATATACATATAAAGCTGCTTGCGGCGGCGGTCAGTGGACTTTTGTGCGGAATGTTTTTGCTGATTCGCGACGATTTTTCTTTTTACAGCTTATGCACGACCCTGACACTGACCGCGCTGTGTCCGGTGGCGGTGCTTTTGCTCGGTGGAAATTTCGGTGATGCGATGTATAAGAGAGAGTGGTATATTGCGATATCGTCGGTCTTTATAGCGGCGCTCTCGGTTTACACGTCGGGCGGAAAAAGCATAATAGGAATGCCCATGGCACCTTTTCTGGCAATGCTGATAACTCTTTACATGACGTCTGGCAGGGGAATGATAACGGGCGGCGCGGCGGCTATCGCGTGCGGACTGATATTCGACGTGCTTTATATGCCGCTTTTGGTAATCTCGGCAATTCTTTTTTGTCTTATCTGTGCGGTCAAGAAAAATATGGGGCTTGCCGCGGTATGTGCGCTTGTAGTGGTCTGGTGCTATTACATAGGGGGCACAAGCGGACTCGTGGGAGTGCTTCCGCCTATGCTGCTTGCCATTCCCGTATATATGATAGCCGACAAATACCGCGAGATGATGTACGCGCCATACGACAGAGCCGCGGTGCTTGCGGGAGGAGTGTATTTTGCCGAGGCGGTTACGGAAAAAAGCAAAAATGAAGACGTAAGAGAGCGCCTATGCGCGCTTTCCGATGCCTTTGCCTCGCTCTCGGAAACATTTTATAAATTGAGTGACCGTCACCGTCGCCCTGATATGCTGGGGCTTAAACGGTTGACGGAGGCGGCGTTTGACAGACATTGCGACGGTTGCAGAAACCGAGAGCTTTGCTGGGGCGCGCATTATTCGGATACGCTTGCGGCACAAAGAGATATAAGCGCGGGACTTCACAGGAGCGGAACCGTGGGAGCCGATGCGCTTTCGGAGGATTTCAAGATGAGATGCTTCCGTCTTGACGCCATAATCAACGAGGTCAATTCCTCGGTGATACAGACCACCGAAAACCTGATAAAAGGGGAAAAAGCGGGATTTTTTGCATCAAATTACGACGATATAACCTCAATACTCAAGGACGCTCTGATTTCAGACGGCGAGGAATACGAGAGCAATATGAAAATGGGCGAGGAGATATTCAAATATCTTTACGAGCAGGGGCTGAAGGTGAGTGGAGTAGTCGTTTACGGAAAAAGATGTCTGCGTGTTGTAATCAAGGGAACGGGACTCGTTGAGGATATGGGAAATAAGAAATCCGCACAAATTTGTCAGAGCATCGCGCATATAGTTGAAACGGAGCTTACGGAGCCGACGTTTGAGGTGGGTCGTGACGGAGTTATGATGCTTTTGCGTTCAAAGCCCAAGTTTTTTGCAAGGTGCTCGCAGGGATACGTGGCGGCGTCATCAAGCGTTAATGCAGAAGGCAAGGCGGAGAGCAATGAGTTGTACGTGGATCCGTTCTCGGACGGAGAAGAGCTTTGCGGTGACGTCACAAATGCATTTATAACCGATTCATCTTATTTTTATTCGCTTATCAGCGACGGAATGGGAAGCGGCGCTGAAGCGGCGTTTACGTCGGGTGTGTGTTCAATGTTTATCGAGAAGATGCTGGGCGCGGGCAACCGTGCCGATATAACACTGCGCATGCTCAACAACATCATTCGTTCGGAGAATATGGGGTGCGGCGGAGAATGCTCGGCAACAGTCGATCTGTGTGAGGTGGATCTGATAAGCGGTGTTGCACAGTTTATCAAAAGCGGAGCGGCGCCGACGTATATAGCGCGCGGAGAAACCGTGTATAAGATAAATTCGCGCACCATGCCCGTCGGTATAATAAAGGATGCTGATGCGCGCATAACACGTTTTCAGATGCAGCGAGGAGACATAGTTATTATGATGAGCGACGGCTGCTGCCCTGATAGCGACGATTGCGCGTGGCTGGTTGAATTTTTGTGCGGATATACCGCATCGCGCAAGCGCGCGCTTGACGTGGAGAGGAATGAGTGCGAGGAGCTTTTGAACAAGCTTTTGTGCCTTGCGGTCAAAAATTTCCCATCTGATCGTGAGCGGGACGACATATCGATTTCGGTAATTGCAGTGGAATAAAAAGAACCCGACGGGACGAAATTCGTCCCGTCGGGCTTTTGATATTACTTGTTTTTGTTAGAGCCGTTCTTTGGAGCTTTTGTTGAATTGCTCGACGAAGCGGCGGAAGCATTAGACGTCTTGAGCGACGTCTTTGCGTCGTTCTTTTTTGTGTTGGGCTGATTCTGGTTGTTCATAATATAACCGTTTCCTTTCTTGTATTTTGGATACGTCTATATTTTAGACCGACAAACGCCCATCTATTCACATGTTATTATTCTTGCGCCTTAAATTGCTCCAAAGCAACGCGTCCTGATTGAGTAACGGGCTTTAACCATTTGCCCGATACGTAGTGTATAAGGAAAACTATTCCCTTGGGCAGATCCTCGCACAAATACATAATAACGTAAACTGCAAGGAAGGGAAGGTGGATAACGTGAGCGGCGATAAAGGTCATAGGAATGGCAAACAGCCAGAGTATGACCACCTCCCATTTCATTCCCGTCGTCGTGTCTCCGCCGGGGCGGAATATTCCCACCACCGATATATAGGGAATGTTTCGCACGCTTATCCAGATGCCGTAGATCACCAGAATACTCTTTGCTATTTCAAGCGTTTCGGGAGAAACCTGCTGTCCGAGATTGAATATGGAAACAAGCGTGCCGCGCAGGCAGATAACCGAGATGCCCACGATAGCTGACGTTATGCCCATCAGTATCAAGAACCGCTTTGTGTCGCGTATTGCTTCGCGGATCTGTCCGGAGCCAACCGATTTGCCTATCATAACGCAACATGACTCGCACAGACCGATAAAGAAGCAGAAGCTTATATTTTCAAAGGTTCGGACTATCGTTATTGCGGCGTACTGCTCGTAGCCGAGGTTGGCAAATATCGCGCTGTACGTAACCGTGCCGAGTCCCCACATAGTCTCATTGAACATAACGGGAGCGGCACGACCGAAAAATTCTTTCATCTCCGCGCTCTTTATTGAGAAAACGTCATGCAGACGACCTATGAGGATATTTTTTTGTACCAGTGAGATTATAATTATGAGAATAAGTCCTACCCAAGACGATATTACCGTTGCAATTGCCGCGCCCTTTACGCCAAGTCCGGCGGGAAATATCAGTAAGTAGTTCATAACGGCATTAAGCACCGTTGATACGCCGGATACTGCCATGGGCAGACGCACCTTTTCAGTTGAGCGCAGAACGGAGCTGAGCACTCCCGTGAGAGCTATTGCGGGGTAGGAAAAGCAGGCGTAGCGCAGATATAAGCTTCCGCTTTCTATGACCGCGGCATCCTGATTGAATACGGATATAACGGTTTTGGAGAAGAGCAGAGCGATCAGCGCAAACACTGCTGAGATGGCGGCCGCGGAGATCACGGCAATGCCGAGCGTTTTGTGTATTCCGCGCGTGTTTTTGTCGCCCCAATATTGAGAAACGAATACCGCCGCGCCCGACGAAATGCCGAATATGACCATTGTCATAAGCCAGCTCCATTGAGCCGCCATTCCGACGGACGAGAGAGCTATCTCACCGAGCTGTCCGACCATAAGCGTGTCGATAAGTGAAAATGATGCCGAGAGCATATTCTGCAGGGCTACCGGCACGGCGAGCGCAAGCGCGGTCCTGCGGAATGTGCGGTCGCCGAGATTTATAGGGAGCTTTTTGTGTCGCAGGAGATTTGCGCTCATCTTTGCGCCTCCCCGCCAGAATTGTTAGCGGTGTTGCTTTGAGCCATAGGAAGATACTGAAGCGAATACAGACGGTGATAGCTGCCCTTTTGGAGCAGAAGGGAATTGTGCGTTCCTTGCTCGATTATGCGGCCGTGCGAGAGCACGATAATGTTGTCTGCATGCTGAATGGTGGAAAGACGGTGCGCAACAATAAGCATTGTGCCGATATTCATCATTTTTTCAAGAGAATCCTGAATAAGAACCTCGGTTTCGGTGTCAATGTTGGCGGTTGCCTCGTCGAGAATCATTACCGACGGCTTGTGGACTATCGTGCGAGCAAAGCTTATAAGCTGACGCTGGCCTGCGGAGAAGTTGTTTCCTCGCTCGCGAACTATTTCGTCAAGACCGTCATCAAGTCTGTATATGAACTTATCCGCGTTGACGTATCGGCAGGCGTCCATTATCTCGTCGTCGTCAATGCCCTCAAGTCCAAGCGTTATATTGGAACGGATAGTTCCTGAGAAGAGAAATACGTCCTGAAGCATCTCACCGAAGTGTCGGCCCAGAGATGATATTTTTATCTTCTTTATATTGATTCCGTCGATGAGGATCTCGCCCCTTTGAATGTCGTAGTTGCGGCAGATAAGGGAGAGAATAGTAGTTTTTCCCGATCCGGTAGAGCCGACGAAGGCAACCGTCTGTCCTGCACTCACCTTGAAGGATACGTCCTTGAGCACCCATTCGTCAGGCAGATAGGAGAACCACACGTTTTTGAATTCGATGTTGCCCTCTATGTGATCAAGCTCGATGGCATCCGGCTCGTCCACGACCTCGGGGGTGATGTCGAATATCTTGTATATCTTTTCGCTTGAAGCGAAGGTGGCTTGCAGACGGTTGAATTGCTCGGCAAGGTTCTGTATAGGGTTGAAGAATTTTGAAATGTAGGAGTAGAACGATACAACAACGCCCGCCTCTACGACCTGACCGAGAAATTCTATTCCCTTGATATGACCTCTCGCGCCGAGATAGAACAGACAAAGTATTGACGATATATACAGCATATACACCATCGGTCTGAAAATACCGAAAACGAATATCTGACCGAATTTTGCGCGTCCGAGTGTTTTGTTTTTGGCATCAAACTCGCTCTTTTTGCGCTCCTCGCGGTTGAATATCTGTATTATCTTCATTCCCGAAAGGTTTTCGGAGAGGAAGATATTGATATCGGTCGTGCCGTCCTTGACCTTGCGGTGCGCGCGACGCGAGAACTTTCTGAATATGACTGTAAAGAGCGCCACGAAGGGCACAAAGCAGAGTATCATCAAGGTCAGCATATAGTTGAGCAGCAGCATCGCCGTCAATACACCTATGATGATAAAGCAGTTTTTCACCAAGTTTACCATTATATTGGTAAACGTGATAGAGATAGCGTTGGTGTCGTTGGTCACACGGGTAACGAGCGTACCTACGGGTATCTTGTTGAGCTGGTCGTGAGAGAGAGATTCGATGTGAGCAAAAAGGTCCTCACGGATGTTGGACACTATACGCTGTCCCGTCTTTTGCAGAATTATCGACTGAACGTAGGTGCTGACGAGCGAGATTATCAATATCGACGCGTAAATCGCTATGGTTATGAAAATGTACGAAAGCTCGAAGCCCTCCTCGCTGCCTACGGTCTCGATGAGATCACCGAGAATGAGCGGCGAGATTATCTCGTGCGCTATGGAGAACAGCATCAGAATAAGCACCAAAATAAAGCTCTTGGTATAGGGCTTTGCATATTTGAGCAGGCGGCGGATTATCTCCGAATCCTTCATATTGCGGTCAAAGCCGATGGCTTCCTTTTTGTCCTTCATGAACGCGTATGCGAGAATGAATACCGTTGCGAATACGGATATTATTGCGCCTACTATTATAAGGGGGTAAAACTCATGCATTTGCGCTCACCTCCTTAACACCTGTGCTCTCGTTCTCCGCCTCGTCGAGCTTTTGCAGATCGACCATCGTGCGATATTCGGGAGAGGAGGAATAAAGCTCTGCGTGTGTTCCAACGGCGAGAATAGAGCCGTTGTCTATAAATATGATCTTGTCCATCTGCTCTATCGTGCTTATTCGGTGAGCGATGAGAATGGTCGTTTTGCCGCGTCGGGTTTCTCGGAGATTTGAGAGGATCGCCTTTTCCGTCTTTACGTCAACAGCGGAAACCGAGTCGTCAAGAATTAGGATCGCGGCATTTTTCATAAGCGCGCGGGCAATAGAAATGCGCTGCTTCTGACCGCCCGAAACGGTAACTCCGCGCTCACCCAGCACACTCTCGTACTGCATGGCAAATTCAACGATGTTTTCGTGTACGTCGGAGAGCTTTGCCGCCGTCTCAACGCCCTCGTGAGTGGCATTGTCGGTTGCAAAGGCAATATTGTTTTCAATGGTGTCGGAGAACAGGAAATTGTCCTGCGGCACGTATGCGGCTGCGGCGCGTACCTGCTTTATGGGCAGGGAATTGACGTCGCGACCGTCAATAAAGAGCGTTCCGTCGGGCACGTTGTAGGTGCGGAGAATGAGATCGACCAGCGTGGTCTTTCCCGAGCCCGTTCTGCCTATGATTCCGACGTTTTCACCCGCTTTTATGCTAAAGCTGATGTCAGAGAGAACCTTAACGTCTCCGTCGGGATATGTGAAATCGAGATTGCGGAACTCAATGTCGCCGCGGATCTCGTCAACACCCTCAACGTTCTCGCGGTCTATAACGGTGGGCTTGGAGTCAAGCAGCTCGCCTATTCTGTCAAGCGACGCTTTTCCTTGCGCGTGCATACCGATAAGCTCACTGACCGCCATAACGGGCCAGATTATCGTGTTGAAATATCCGACGAACTCAACCAACTGTCCCGCATTAAAGCTTTCCGTATATACAAGGTAACCGCCGTATCCGATGATAACGCAGAGCACCGACTCGATAAACAGAGTAAGGCAGACGTGCAAAAGCACAGAAAGCTTGGTGAAATCTACGTTGGTGTCCTCGTTTACTCGGCTGAGCTTGCGGAACTCGAGCAGCTCGTGGGTCTCCTTGACAAACGCCTTGATAACTGCAATTCCCGCAAAGGTCTCTTGCGCAAAATCGGAGAGCGAGGAGAATGCCGCCTGACGCTTGTCCCATTTCACAGTCATATATTTACCTACGATAAGAGAGCAGGCAAGCAACAAAGACATAGGGATAAGACAAAACAACGTGAGCAGCGGGTTCATTTGCAGCATTTTGTTTATGGAGAGCACTCCAAGAAGAAGCGCATCAAAGAACATCATGATTCCCCAGCCGAAGCACTCCTGAACAGTATCAAGATCGTTGGTGAAATACGACATAAGGTTTCCGACCTTGTTGATCTGATAATACTCTTGTGAGAGATCCTTGCAGCGATCGAACATTTTTCCTCTTATATCGGTTTCAAGCTTGATTCCCGCGCCGAAAAAGCAGATTCTCCACAAAAATCTGCCAAAAACGAGGGAAACTATAACTATGAGCAGAGGACGACAGATGCGGTCGAGCAGGAAGTTCATATCAAAGACAAGCTCTGCGCCGTTAACGCTTACAACACCGTCCTCTATTCCGCTGACGACCATACCGAAAAGCTCGGGAATTACAAGCTGCATATAGTCAACGAGCAGCAAGGACAGCACTCCCAGAATGAGCCAGGGAGCGTATTTGAGATAGTATCGGTTTATATGTTTTCCGAAGATCAAA
>JAZRFU010000054.1:0-6152 GCA_045643865.1 Eubacteriales bacterium | reverse complement strand
TAATTTATGGGATAACTTTAAAAAAAACAAATAAAGAGGCCCGTCCGTGTGCGGGCCTGGGCTTTTGTGTTTGTATATTATTTATATCCGTGAGTACGTATGTAGTGGAGAACTGCGGTGTATCCATCCAAATTCAGATGTATCCCATCACCGGAATCGTATTCGGATTTAAGATTGCCTTGCTTGTCGGAAAGCGCCGATGCGGTGTTGAGATATTTAACGGATTTGATCTGTGCCAACTCGGCTATCCAAAGGTTAGCGATTGATATTTTTTTGCCGGAAATATTAGGAGTATCCTTTGCTACCTGCTTGGATGTGGGAAACACGGATTGAAGAATTATCTTTGTGCTTGGGGAAGCGCTCTTTATAGCATCAATGATTTTTGAATAATACTCTTGGAATTTTTCCTTGGAGCAATGTGCCACACCGTTTTCCAGACCTACGGTGATTACGACGTATTGCGGCTTGTATTCCTCAGTGGCTAACGCTACGGTACCCTTTTTGCCGTCTTCGGAGTATATGACGGTGGCAGTATCGGTATTGTAATCAAGTGGGAAGCTACCTTCAATGCCCGACCACACCTGTGAGCTATCGCGAAGCAGGGCGGAGAATTCGGTTGACGATAAGGTCATATCGCTTATGAATACGATGCTATCTATATATGCCTGACCGTAGTCATAGGTGGATGCCAGCTCAGCATCCGACGCAACGTATTCGTTGTTGTCTTTACCGTTCAATAAGTCCGTCCTCGCTCCGTTAACTATAAGAGAAACAACACATACGGCACATGCGATTACAGCGAGTGCTACCGCGCAAGAGAGAATGATTGAAGCTTTCTTGAAATTTTTCATTTCGGTCACCAACGTTTAAGAAAACATACTTGTGTATGATTCGTTATCCTTGCTTTTGTTGCTTTTTTTGGTCTTGGGAGTGCTCGACTGACGGGCTGATGCGATTACCGTGCTTTTCGATGCTTTAGAGCGACGTTGAATAAATGAAACCGCTATCGAGATTATGGCATATATGATCAAGAACGCGGCGTCAAGAATAAGCGCCGATGTAAAGGACATTTTTGAGCACAAAAGGAAAACAAGAAATCCTACCACGTAGCAAATCGCGTTTAATACCCAGCCAAGTCCGCGTGGAATAGCGTCAATTCGGCGTAGAGTGCTTCCCAAAGACATCATATAGCAAAATAACAGAAGATAAAGAAATTGCTCGGGGACTATTACCTTGGTGGAATCCTGCGAGAGCAGCGCTGCGTTTATTATCATTATCAAAGTTGAAATAGCAGTGTAATATAACGCTCCGCAGCATAGGAAAAATTTTAACGGTTTATTTATGTTCATGAAGTGTTCCTCGTGACAAATATTATCCATTACATTTTACCATAAAATTGCAAATATTTCAATACGCTTTGACAAATTATTTGTCTTTATCAAATTAATTGCCCAAAGGGCGATTTTATTCGTTTTTTATGAATAAAATTTCATTTTCAAGGGCCGGACTCTTGACATTTTAATAGATATTATGTATAATTAATATGATTGACCAAAATTCAAGATGTTCAAAGTAAACTTGTAAGATTTATGCCGTCACGGCGGCGGGAGGTATATTATTATGGCAAAAATTTCAAGAAAAGAAGCGAGAGATATTCTGTTTGGCCTGCTTTTTGAGGTTGAATTCAAGCAGGAGGAAAATCCGACGGAAATATATAATCTTTCCTGCGAAAATAGAGAAATTCCCGGAAACGACTATATCAAAAACGTGTTTTTTGGAGTTATAACGAGAGCTGAAGTAATAGACGCGGTAATCAGTAAATATTCAAAGGGCTGGAGATCGGACCGTCTTTCCAGAGTTTCACGCACGGTATTGCGTATAGCTATATACGAAATACTGTTCGTTGATGATATACACCCCAATATCTCCATAAGCCAAGCGGTCGAGCTTGTCGTTAAATACGGCGAGGATAAGGCACAGCAGTTTGTAAACGGAGTTTTATCCGGGGTATATCGCGATTGGGAAAAGGACGGAGCCGAGGCAATTATATCCGCGGCGTTGGCCTTTAATGATACTGATGATGCTTGCGATGAGGAGCTGTCAGATAAAGCTGATGAAGAATAAGCTGTTTTTAGGAATAGATACGAGCAATTATACTACGTCGGTAGCTCTGTGCGATATAGACGGCAACGTTGTGCTCAATCTCAAAAAGCTGTTGCCTGTAAAGGACGGCGAGAGAGGACTCAGACAAAGCGATGCCTTGTTTGCGCACACCAAAAATTTACCTGTGATAATGGCGGAGCTTGACGGGATTTTGAGGGCTGATTATCCCGACCGCGAGATATTGGCAGTCGGATACTCGGCAAGACCGAGAGATGCCGAGGGCTCGTATATGCCGTGCTTTTTGTCGGGAGCGGCAACAGCCGCCTCTGTCAGTGCCGTGCTCGAATGTGAGAAATATGAGTTCTCACACCAGAACGGACATATTATGGCGGCGCTGTATTCGTCGGGTAAGCTTGATCTGCTTGACAGTGGGGAAAGCTTTGCGGCGTTTCACGTGTCGGGCGGCACGACCGAGATGCTTCTCGTCACGCCCAATAAAAAGGGCTTTGATGTAAAGCTTGTGGGCGGAACACTTGATATGAATGCAGGACAGGCAATAGACCGCACGGGAGTGCTTATGGGTCTGTCATTTCCTTGCGGTAAGGAAATGGAGCGTATATGTCTTGAACGCGGCGATATTCCAAGATCAAAGACGGCTATATCTGTAAGGGGACTGAATTGTAATCTGTCGGGACTTGAAAATCTTTGCTCGAAGATGTATGCACAAACGTCAGATAAGGCAAGCGTCAGCGCGTATTGCTTTGATTTTATAGCGGATACGCTATACCGATTGACCGATAATCTGCGTGAGGAATATCCCGATATTCCTGTGATATACGCAGGTGGAGTTATGAGTAACGGACGTATATCCGCGCGTCTTGGCGTGCGTGATGGCGTATATTTTGCAACGCCGGAGTTTTCGGCGGATAACGCGGCAGGAATTGCATTACTTTGTCGACGTGAATATATGAAAAACAACAAATAAAGACGAAAGGAGCGCGCTATGTCGAATCAAACGGTATTCAGCGTTACACAGATAAATGAATACGTGAAAATGACGCTGGAATCCAATCCCGTTCTTCGTAGCGTGTTCATAAGGGGAGAAATCTCCAATCTTAAGAGCAACTACTCGTCAGGACATATTTATTTTTCTCTGAAGGACGAGGATTCATCGATAAGAGCTGTAATGTTCCGTTCAAGTGCCGCCAAAATGAAATTCAGAGCGGAGAGCGGAATGAGAGTTATCGCTCACGGAAGAATATCCGCATATACGGTGAGCGGAGATTGCCAGATAATCGTGGACGATATGCAGCCGGACGGAGCAGGTGCTTTGGCAATAGCATTTGAGCAGTTAAAAAAACGACTCGGAGCGGAAGGACTTTTCGATGAGGAAAGAAAAAAGCCGATCCCGACGTTTGCAAAGCGTGTCGGTGTAGTCACATCCGCATCGGGCGCGGCACTCCACGATATTATAAACGTATCGGGCAGACGCTGTCCGTCAACGGAGATAATAATATATCCGTCGTACGTGCAGGGAGAGCTTGCTCCGAGAAGTTTGTGCGGAGGAATAGCGTTTTTTAATCAAAGATGTGACGTTGACCTGATAATAATAGGTCGCGGTGGCGGATCTGCAGAGGATCTGTGGTGCTTTAACGATGAAGGGCTTGCAAGAGCCATTGCGGCGTCAAGTGTTCCCGTCATCTCGGCGGTTGGACACGAAACGGATTTCACAATATGCGATTTTGTCGCAGATATGAGAGCGCCTACGCCGTCTGCGGCGGCAGAGCTTGCATTTCCCGATGCCCGTGAGTTGCTTAACCGAGTTGAATATATGAGAAGACGGAGCGACGGCGCAATCGCACAACGCGTTAATTTGCTTCAGGGCAGAGTGGAAGGACTTTACAAGGACGTTGAACGGCTTTCCCCTGAAAGAGTGCTTGACGAGCGCTCGGCGCGGCTTGACGGCTTGAAGGAAAAGCTTGGTGCGCTTGGAATACGGTACTGTGACGGCGCAGAAAAGGCATTTTACGCGCTTGCGGCAAAGCTTGATGCACTTGATCCGCTAGCCGTGCTTTCACACGGATATTCTGCGGTAGAGGATAACGACGGACGTATAGTGGGAAGCGTAAACGATGTGGAGATCGGAGAAAACGTAAGAATACGGCTCTCTGACGGTATTGTAAATGCTACTGTTACACAAAAAACACCCGATAACTTAAAAGGCGGTAATTGATTATGGCAGAAAAGAAGAAAATGAGCTTCGAGGAAGCTATGGAAAAGCTTGAAGATATAGTTTCGCGCCTTGAAGGCGAAAAGCTTTCTTTGGATAAGGCGCTGAAGCTTTATGAGGATGGCATAGGCCTTGCGGCTAAATGTGCCGCCGAGCTTGAAGATGCAAAGAGAAGAATAAAGATTTTGCAGCAGGGCAAGGACGGAGAAATAGAGATAGCAGACGTTCCCGAGGGCACGTTTGCGGATTGATGACTGATTTTTCAGTGAATGGAGATTTTAATGAGAGAATATAACGAGAACCTGGCTCTTGAGGTGCTCAACTCTGCAGTCAGTATCATAGAGCCGGAGCTTGAAAAAATATATACGGTGGATCTCGGCACGGCGGCAACACTTTACGAGGCGCAGCGGTATAGCTTGCTTTCAGGCGGCAAAAGAATAAGACCTGCAATTGCGTTGGAGGTGTGTCGAATGCTTGGCGGAGAGGCGGATGCGGTAATACCGTTTGCCTGCGCCGTTGAGATGATACACACGTATTCGCTTATCCACGACGATCTTCCTTGTATGGATAACGATGATATGCGACGCGGCAGACCCACTAATCACAAGGTTTACGGAGAAGCGTATGCTACGCTTGCCGGTGACGGACTCTTGACGGATGCATTTGCCGTATGTGCTATGAATCCCTACGTTTCGGGAGATTGCGCGGCAGCGGCGGTTGCCATTCTGTCGGGCGCGGCAGGTAGCTTTGGAATGGTAAAAGGACAGGTCATAGATATTTACGGCGAGAGCCATAAGCTTACCGAGGAGGAGCTTGTGGAGCTTCATATGGGTAAAACGGGCGCTATGATATGCGCATCGGCTCAGCTTGGCTGTCTTGCGGCAGGATATGCTCCAAGCCACGAGATAACGGAGAGCTTGACGCGCTTCGCCCAAAAAATAGGACTTGTTTTTCAAATAGTTGACGATATACTCGACGTTACGTCAAGTGATGACGTGCTTGGAAAGAAAATAGGATCGGATAGTGATAAAAATAAAACTACGTTTATGACGTTTTTTAGTGTTGATGAGGCAAAAAAATATGCGGAGTCTCTCACTAAGGACGCAATAGCGGAGATAAGTGGCATAGAGAACAGCGAGCGTCTTATAGCCCTCGCACAGTTTCTTTGTGATCGCAAAAAATAAGAGATAGATCAACCTTAAAAAGGAGAAAATAATGGATTTTTTGTGGAGCTTGATAACAAACTACGTTTTGGCAAGTGCGGTTATAGCATGGTTTGTTGCACAAATATTAAAGGTTTGTACGGGAATATTCCGACTTAAAAAATTTTCGGTAACGGAAATGCTGTTTGGTACGGGGGGCATGCCCTCGTCACATACCGCATCTGTTTGCGCGGCGGCATTTGCAACGGCGATAAAGTGCGGAGTGGGATCTCCCGAATTTGCAGTGGTTATGCTGCTTGCTATGATAGTTATACGCGATGCAACGGGAATGCGTCGTGAGGTGGGAGAGCACGCAAAGGCGCTCAATCTTATTTTGCAGGACCTCTTTGAGTCCAAGGACGCCAAGATTACTGAGAGAGCACTCAACGAGCTTGCAGGACACACACCGCTTCAGGTGGCGTGCGGTGCGATTCTCGGCTTTGCGACTCCGTTCTTAGTGGCACTTATACCTGTATTCAATATAACTCTATGAGAGCCGACGTATATCTGGTTGAGCATGGATATGCGGAAAGCCGTACGCGCGCAAGCCGCTTGATATCGGAAGGAAAGGTAAATATAGACGGTAGCGTCATTACAAAGCCATCTGCCGACATATC
>JAZRFU010000053.1:0-11272 GCA_045643865.1 Eubacteriales bacterium | reverse complement strand
ATCCGACTATGCCGCCCGCATGAACGGGAGATATGACTGTTCCCTCAAATACGCACGATGCAATAGTTATTCTCGTATCGCTCGCGTCGACCTGACAGACTATACCGCCCGCAACGTTACCCGTAGAGTAAATATACGCCTCGGTAACATTAACGTTTTCAATAACACCGTTATCGACCTTGCCGAAAAGTCCGCCCGCCTCGCTTCCAACGCTGTAAATACCGCGAATGCTGTATCCGTTTCCGTTGAAATTACCGCAGAATCCCGTTCCGCGATCAACGTGACCTATTGGCGTCCACATATTTGCGGGGGGATTGGCTTCCCAATCATAATAATTGGACAGATCGTTTATAATGATATCTTTGTTAAGACAAACGTATTGTTTGTAATATGAATTTCCACTGTTGACCTGAGATGCAAAATACGCAAGCTGCTCCGCAGTTTCGATTACGTAGGGAGATTCCTCTGTTCCCTCACCGTATGCAAATCCGTCGGCGCGCGTTCCATTCCATACGTCTTCGGGCTGATAGGTAAGCGCGGGAATAGTTTCGGTATAGATATTTCCGCAATTGCTGCAAGTGTATTTAATCTCGCCATCGACCATGTATTCGGGCTGCTTGGTCACCTCGTACTCATAATTGTGATCCAGCGCGGGAATGGTCTTCTGCTCGGACGTTACCGTGCCACAAACCGAGCAATGTCTGCCGTTGGTAAGTCCCGCCACGCCACAGGTCGCGGGGTATCCCCTATCAAGGACTTCGGAGTGAACGCCCGTAGGAGGAACCTCATAGCCCTCGCGCATCACCATTTTACAGTTTATACAGTACTGACTTCCCTCGTAACCCGGGGTTATACAGGTTGCAGGAATGCCGCCGTACGAATATATGATGTGGTCATTCGTTGCAGGGACTCTCGTGCGCTCGGATAACTCAATGTCGCAAACCATACAGTACGAGCCGCCGTAATATCCCGGCTTCGTGCAGGTTGGCTCGACGGTTGGATAAGACATCTCATCGTGCCCCTTCGCGTCCATTGTTTCCGTGAACCTTTCGCCACAGACGGCGCAGGCAAATGTGATGTGCCCTGCTTCTTCACAAGTAGGTTCAACCTCCTCTACCTTTTCGCTGAAGTCATGCTCTTCGGTTTTGGGGAGTATCTGCGTCTTTTCCTCTCCGCAGGAGCATGTCAGCTTCACCTTACCGTCCGTGCTACAGGTTGCGGGGACGCGCTCGGTCTCGCTGAATCTGTGTGAATGTCCGTCAGACAGCCGGTCGCACCCTGCAAATACAAAAACAATTGCCAGAGCAAGCGACACCAAAATAAGCATTCGAAATTTCTTCATAATTCCGTTCTCCTTTTTTGTTTTCAATAAATGAGTACCTCTATTGTGGTATGCAATCTATTTTCCACACAGTAAAATTATACATCTTTTACCCGAATATGTCAAGAAAAAAGCGCAGAACAGCCACAAAAGCGCAACAAAGGGGCAGATAAATCAAGCCAAGCGCGCCTCTTTCGAGGCGCGCTTGGCTTGATTTATAATGTTTTTGCCGTCAGCCAATCTTTTTAACCACAAGATCTTCGCCGCCCAGCATATAGAAATATCCGTCGATATAAACAGCTCTGTGAGCTTCCAACCAGCCGCCAAGCTCCTCGCTTACTATTTGATTAAGCTTATAGCCGTCAAAGTGGAGCAGCACGTATCTTTGTCCATTATCAACTCTGCCCGATGACTGATAGATTCCAAATCCGAACAAATTGTTCTCTCGGTCTATAAAGTACGCCTTGTACTCGGTGGAATAATCCGAATAAGGATACTCGTATTTACATACCGATTCTACGCCATCCTTGCCCTCCTCGTATATCTCGACCTTAACGGTGCTTCTGCTCTCACCGACACCGATTCCAAGCAAATAGCCCTCGCCGAGATTGATAAGTGAGCTGGAAAAGCCCTCTATTGTACCCGTATCCTTGTACGTTATATTGTCAAGATCGGAAAGGTCAAAGAAGAATACGGGATCGGTCAGCTGTACCGCAGTGCAGACGTAAGCCGCCGTTCCGTCAAAGCGCACGGACTGAACTATCTCTCCTCGGGGAGCAAAATTCTCCACCTTGGCTCTGACTGTCATATCGGACAGCTCAAGGCAGTAAATGCTTGCGCTGGTCCCCGTTTCCTCTGCGCCCAATATTACATCTGCCGATACCGAGCCGTTGTTTTTGTCAGTTCTCTCTAAATATTGGCTTTGGTTGGTTGTGGTAACGACTCTTAAAATCCCGTCAAGCTCGTCAAGTGAGTACTGATCCTTTATATATCCGTCAACCGTTACGCTTCCCTTGTGCTCCAGCCCTTCTCCCGCATAAAAAAGTCGGGATATTTCAGTTTTAGAGCGCGTAGTTACCACGCCCTCGCTATCCTTGCTCTGCTCGGTATATGAATAGGTCACGTACACCGAATTTTGAGAGACGTAAACGTCCTCGGAATATGAGAGATATGCGCTTTGTCCCGTAAGATCAAGCGAGCTTGCGTCAAATCTGCATATCACGGTATATTTTGCGCTTATTGGCGTTTCGGGGCAAATGATATTCTCTACAGGAATACTCTTATAGCCCTCGCCCGTGTCTATCTGCGGCAAAAACGTGGATTCATCGTTCCAATCGGGCTCACTGTTGACTCTGAAATTGCTGATGAGCAGCAATTCTCCGTTTACCATGCGTGATGAGAGGTAGCTTCCTCTTATCCTTACGGTATCCTTTCGGCTTATGCTTGCAGGGTTTGAAACGTCAAGAGAGATAAGCTCTATCATGGCTCCGTTTTGCTTGGACGAATACGGGAGAACTACCGTCAGTGTTTTGCAATCGGCGGAGAGATACATCTCTATTTTTCCACCGTAAAAATACTGATCTTGTGTGCTTTCTATCAAAAAGCTGCCCACCTTCTCGGACTGCTCGCCCTCGATCGAATATGCGATCAGCATGTCGCCGTTGAGATAAAAAATGTGGGAATCGGAGCGCTTGATTATATCCGCCTCAATAACACCCGCTACCTGATTGTCGGTAACCTCGTGATATTCATTTCCCGAAGCGGCGCCATTTGCCCCGCTTGCCATTTCTTCGACTGCCGCGCCATCCTTTGCCGGCTCTCTCCTTATGGGTCTGATCGCGTCGCTGAACAGCTGCCAATTGTTTTCTGCGCCGGGCTTTTGGTGCGTCAGCTCATTAAGCGTCTGTATAAGTCCGTAATACGTCGTGCCTGCATACTCCGAAACGTCGGGGGGGCTTTGGTCTATCGGCAAAAACATCCAAAGACTGAACGCACTCATCATAAGGCATACACAAGCCGCAATCGACACGGGCTTTATCCATTTTCCTATGCGGCGCGTAGCCGTTGGCGCAGCCGCCTCCTCGATATATTTATCGTCAATTTTACCGATGGCTCTTATCATTTTTTCTTTTTTCATACATTTATTCCCTCCTTTAAGAGATATGCGCGCAGCTTTTTGCGCGTTCGCAGCAATGTCACCTTTACGTTGCTCTCGGAAAGCCCAAGCGTATCCGCAATATCCGCCACTGTGCTCATATACCAATATCTACGCACGAAAATTATGCGCGTTCTTTTGGGGAGCGTCGCCAAAAATGCGTTTATCGCGTCAGAGAGGATCTGATCGTCCATGGCGTCAGACGCGCTCTGGGGGTCGGGAATTATCTCGGCGACCTCGTCAAATATCACCTCTGTAAAGCCATTCCGCTTTTGCGCGCGATTGCGTATATAGCGGTTGATGCTGACGTTGCGTGTTATTTTGCCTATAAACGACGGCAGACGATCGGGGCGGTGCGGCGGAATGGACTCCCAGACGCGCAAATACACATCGTTGACACATTCCTCGGCATCAAGCTCATTGCGCAGTATGCCCAAGGCGATGGAGTGACAGTATTTGCCGTACTTTTTCTCGGTCTGGCTTATGGCGCGCTCGTCGCGCTCCCAATAAAGCTCTATTATTCTTGAATCCTCCACGAATTCACCCCCCAAGGCGTTGATTTTTCTTGCGGCTTTTGAAAATTAGCTAATTTTGCGGTTGTTGCGGTGCATAACGCGAAAACGCTCTCCCCTTCACCATAAAAGACAGATTTTTAGGGCGACAGGTTACACCTGTATGAAAAAATTTCCGTTTTTTGTTTGATTTTCTTTATTTTACCATAAAAAATCGGTGTTGTAAAGCCAAGATTGTTTTGGGCAAAGGTGTTGAATTTTTCTATTGCTTGTGATATAATTGAAATCAGTGAAAGGTGCGACGTAACAGACGCGCTTTCAAAAAATGACGAAAGGAAGACCTATGGGCTACGGAAAGACACTGCGGGAACGCGTTCCCCTTATAAAATTCTTAGTCAATGCGCAGAAAACGGTGTGGTATCCCCTGCTTTTTGCCGTTCTGTGCTTTGTTTCGGGTATCAGTAACTGCTCGATTTATACCCCTGTGATATGGGTACTGTGTGCCTTTGTGGTCTTTTCCGCGTTGTTTACCGACGACAACAAGGTGTTTATAGTGCCTATGCTGATGGTCTTTTACGCCATTGGACAGGACGAAAAGAACCCTTTTGAAATGACTACGGGAAACGTTCTTATCTCCTTTGATAAAGATGCGTTTTCTCAAATAATAATCTGCGGTGTTATCGCCGTCAGTGCTTTCCTTGTACGAATGATCGCCGACGGCTCGTTTAAGCGTGCGTTTTCCAAGCGCCGCGCGATGACGGTTGGATTTTGTGCGTTTTTCGTCGCTTCAATGCTCAACGGAATAAACTCGGCAGAATATACCAACATAAATTTGGTTTACGGACTTATTTGCGGCGTCGTAATGCTTTTATTTTACGTTTGTGTGATCGGCATGCCCGACAACTCCGACAATCTGATTCCTTATGCATGCCGCTCAATGGTCATGACCGCATATGTTGCTCTCTTACAGATTACTGTAATTTCACTAAAGGCGTGGTCCGAACATAATTTCTTCGATTATAGTAAAGCCGGAGAAATCATCTCCATAAATCGCAGTCATCTAATTCTCGGATGGGGACTGTCTACAAATATTGCTGCCGTTTTTGTTCTCGGAATTCCTGCCGCAATGTACCTCGCCAGAAACAGCAAATACAATCTTCTGTATTTTATATCAGCTTTGGCTTTTCTCGGCGGAGCTCTGATAATTAACACCAGATCTGCCTCATTTGTCGGAATGGCCGCATTTATCGTTTGCTGTGCAATCTGTTGCATAAGCGGAAAACGAAAGATTTCGAATAGAATCTATTCGGCATGCCTAATATTGATATGCGGTGCTTTCATCGCGTGGATTTTAATCACGGTCAGCAATCTTGAGATAGTATGGGGTAAGTTCATCGATATTATGCGTCTGGATAATCTGCTTGGAAATCGCACAAATCTTTGGAAAACGGGGATTGACGATTTTCTTGCCTCTCCAATATTCGGTGTGGGATTTGACAAAGGATATCTTATCGGCGATGCAAAACCCGAGAACTTCTTTAGCGGAATGTATCACTGCATCGTAGCGCAGATACCTGCGTCTATGGGAATAGTCGGCTGTGTTGCCTTCGTCGCGCACGCGTTTGAGCTTTTGAAGCTGTTTTTCGTCAAGTTTTCCGCACCCAAATTCCTATTGATGATGATTCCGTTTATGATTCTTGTTATGTCTTTGGTGGATAATTTCTTCTTTTATCCTAACTTCCAGATCTTTTACGGCGTTTTTTTAGCGCTCGCAGAGAGAGGACAGGATCAATTTATTCAACACAAAAAAGGAGCTTCGGCTCCTTTTTGCTTTTTTACTCGAAATGTGCGTTAATTTTTAATTTACATTTGTGTAATATCAGGTTTTCATTTTTTTGATAGAGTGAATTTGTATGCGATTTGTTATATATTATTCGATTATTGACTATCAATTATGTTGCCGCAGTGCGGCAGAAAGGTAAAAACATCATGGGAATAATGGAAATTATGGGGCTTATCTGCGGTCTTGCTCTGTTCCTCTACGGTATGGACGTAATGGGCAACGGACTCAAAAAGAGTGCGGGACGCAAGCTCAAAACCATTTTAGGAAATTTAACGTCAAGTAAATTTAAGGGCTTTTTGCTGGGCCTTGGAGTAACTGCCGTAATTCAGTCGTCGTCGGCAACCACCGTTATGGTCGTCGGCTTCGTTAACTCGGGCACAATGCTGCTCTCGCAGGCAATCAGCGTTATTATGGGTGCTAACGTGGGAACTGCGGTCACCGCATGGCTCACCGCGCTGAACAGCTTGGGTAGCAACGAGGCGGTTGCGGCTATCGGCTGGCTTGAATATCTGACACCCGACTTCTGGATGCCTATTCTCGCGCTTATCGGTATCTGCCTTACGATGTTTGCCAAGAAGGACAAGCAGAAAGATCTCGGCAGCATACTGCTCGGCTTTGCCGTGCTTATGGTTGGTATGAGCACTATGTCGGACTCCGTCGGTGCGCTGAAAACCGATCCCAATTTTGCACAGATACTTACTATATTTGATAACCCCATTATAGGCGTTATCGTAGGTGCAGCATTGACCGCGATAGTTCAGTCGTCCTCGGCATCCGTCGGTATTCTTCAGGCACTGTCTATGACGGGCGGCATCTCGTTCGGCATGGCTATCCCGATCGTCCTCGGTCAGAATATCGGTACTTGTGTAACGGCTATGATCTCGGCTCTCGGTGCTAACAAGAACGGTAAGAGAACGGCGGTCGCTCACCTGTTCTTCAACATAATCGGTGTTGTATTCTGGCTCTCTATGTATTATCTTGCGGGCTGGATTCTCGGACTTGCAGGCGTCATTGACATATTCAAGATGGCAGAGGCAGCCATCGATCCCTTTGGAATCGCAATCGTCCACACGGTATTCAAGCTTCTGGCGGTCGGTCTTATGTGGCCCTTTACCAAGCTGCTCGAAAAGCTGGCTTGCGCCATCGTTCGCGGCGACGACAAGAAGGGCGACGAATTCACCTCCCTGCTTGATGATCGTCTGCTTGACACCCCCTCCGTTGCTATTGAGCGCGCACACAAGGTTGCGGAGCACATGAGTGAGGTTGCAATCGGATCGTTCCGTAAATCTATTGCATTGTTTGATAATTATGATCCCAAGATCGCGGACGAGATCCGCGAGGAGGAAGATAAGGTCGATATTTACGAGGACGCGCTTGGCTCTTACCTTGTAAAGCTTTCGGCAAGAAGCATGGATGAGCGCGACAGCGTTGAGGTAACAAAGCTGCTCCATATGATAGGTGACTTTGAGCGAATTTCCGACCACGCGATCAATATCGTCGAATCGGTTGAGGAAATAAAGGACAAAAATATCGCCTTCTCCGAATACGCGGTTGAGGAACTGCGCATTATGCGCGGCGCGGTTGACGAAATATTACAGATAACCGCGGTATCCTTTGCAGATTCCGACTTTGACAAGGCGGCACTGGTTGAGCCGCTTGAGCAGGTCGTTGACGATCTGCGCGATCAGATCAAGCTCCGTCACACCATTCGTTTGCAAAAGAGTCAGTGCTCCATCGAGCTTGGATTTATCCTTTCCGATATTCTCACCAACCTTGAGAGAGTTTCGGACCACTGCTCCAATATCGCGGGCTGTCTTATTGAAATGTCACAGCACGAGATGCTTGACCTGCACACGTATCTGCACGATATACGAGAGGACGGCAAGCTGTACGAGGAAAATTACCGCGCATATGCAAGTCAGTTTGCGCTTCCCGAAGTCAAATAAAAAGGAATATATTGGCGGAGAGCTTTGGCTCTCCGCTTTTCTTACTATTATTGACAACGAGCCGCGGCTGTGGTACAATAATAGTATACAATTTAAATACTTTAAAGCATACGGAGTGAAATATGAAAACAAAGCTTTCAAAACGTTTCTGGGCTTCCCTGGCGCTGTTCGGACTTATGGGACAGATCGCATGGGTAGTCGAAAATATGTATCTCAACGTCTTTATGTACAAGATGTTCAACGCCTCCGCGGCGGACATATCCGCAATGGTGCGCGCAAGCGCTATCGCGGCAACGCTGACCACCGTATTTATGGGCGCGCTGTCCGACAGAATAGGTAAGCGCAAGCTCTTTATCTGTGGCGGTTATATTCTATGGGGACTTTCAATTTTTGCGTTCGCGCTCTTGAAGCTTGAAATAATCAGCGCCATATTCCCCGCAGTTGCAAGTGCTGCGGCGCTTGGAATCACGCTGACTATAGTGCTTGACTGCATTATGACCTTCTTCGGCTCAACGGCAAACGATGCGGCGTTCAACGCATGGCTGACCGACTCGACCGACTCGTCAAACCGCGGCGCTGCCGAGGGCATCAACGCTATGATGCCGCTCGTCGCAATACTTGCGGTGTTTGGCGGATTTATGGCGTTTGACCTTGACAAAAGCGAGAGCTGGACGCTTATATTCTCGATAATCGGTGTTGCGGTTATCGCAATCGGCGTTATCGGTCTGTTTATAATCGAGGAAAATAAGCTGACACCCAGCAAGTCGGGCTATTGGACAAACGTTATCTACGGCTTCCGTCCCTCAACTGTTAAGGCAAATCCCGCATTCTATTTCTATCTTATCGCGTTTATTATTTTCAATATATCCATTCAGATATTTATGCCCTACCTCATCATATACTACGAGGTATCTCTCGGCATGGCGGACTACGTGCTTATTATGGCGCCCGCTATCATTATAGCGTCGGTAGTAACGGCGCTTTGGGGCAAGGTTTACGACAAAAAGGGATTTTCCTTTGCAGGCGCGTTCTCTATTATGTGGCTCGTGCTGGGATACGTGGTGCTGTTCCTCTTTAAGACAACCGCGCCCGTATTTATCGGCTCTCTGCTTATGATGAGCGGATACCTTGCAGGCATGGCAGTTTTCGGCGCAAAAATACGCGATCTGACTCCCGTCGGCAAGGCGGGAATGCTTCAGGGCGTGCGAATCTTCTCGCAGGTGCTTGTGCCAGGAGTGGTTGGTCCGCTTATCGGTCAGGCGGTGCTTGCAAACGCCGAAAAGATAGTTAACAACGACGGAACGGAGTCCTTCGTTCCCAATGCAAATATATTCCTTGCCGCGCTCGTGCCGATAGTGTTGCTTGCCGTATCGCTTTTTATATACGCACAAAGCAAGCGTGGAACAAAAGAGAAAAGAGATAACTAAGGAGGAGCTTTGATTTGTCGAACAAGCAAAAGCTTAATTTGAATCTTACAACGCCGTTTGAGGACACAAGGATAAATGCGACAAGCTGGGAGAGCGAATATCCGCGTCCGCAGCTGCGCCGCGATTCGTTCGTGTCCCTTGTCGGCGAGTGGCAGCTGTCTTTCGTGGATAGCAACGGGCAAGAAAGCCCTCTTGGCAATATACGCGTTCCCTTTCCGCCCGAATCGCGCATTTCAGGCATTGGCAGAACACTCGGTAAGGGAGAGAAATGGATCTATCGCAAAACGCTTGATATTCCTCAAAAGAATGACGGCGAGCGCACCATTCTGCACTTTGATGCAGTCGATCAGATCGCGGACGTGTGCGTAAACGGGCACAAATTTCCCTCTCACACGGGCGGCTATCTTCCCTTTGAGCTTGACGTTACAGACCACTTGACCGAGGGCGAAAACACCGTCGAGGTAACAGTTACAGACGAGCTTGACCGTGAGCTTGCGTGGGGCAAGCAGTCAGAGAAGCGCGGCGGAATGTGGTACACTCCCACGAGCGGAATCTGGAAGTCGGTCTGGCTTGAAAACGTGCCTAAAAGTTATATAAAGGGGCTTAAGATCACTCCCTCGATCGAAAACGTAACGATTATAGTCGAGGGCGGCGAGCACAACAAAATTCTGACATATACCGATGGCGAAGATATCAAGAAGATCGAGGTTTCGGGCGATACGGTCACTCTGACACCGGATAACGTGCGCTTGTGGTCCCCCGAGGATCCATATCTCTATGAGTTCACCTTGGAGAGCGGCGACGACACGATCTATTCCTATTTCGCCTTGCGCACGGTATCTATCGAGCGCGTAGGCGACCATTCCTATATCGCGCTCAACGGCAAGCCCTATTTCTGTCACGGTCTGCTCGATCAGGGCTATTACAGCGACGGAATTTACACCCCCGCATCGCCTGACGGTCTTATCTACGACATAAAGAAAATGAAGGAGCTGGGCTTCAATATGCTCCGCAAGCATATCAAGATAGAGCACGAGCTTTTCTATTACTATTGCGACAAGTACGGTATGCTGGTCTTTCAGGACATGGTCAACAGCGGCGGATACAGCTTTTTCATTGATACTGCTCTGCCCACTGTTGGATTTAAGCGCGGTATAACTCACAGAGCAACTCCCCGCAGACGCCAAAGCTTTCAGGATAACACAAAAGAAACGGTTTCTCTGCTCTATAATCACCCTTCGGTCGTATATTACACGGTATTTAACGAGGGCTGGGGACAGTTTGACGCGGATAGAAACTATATGTTCGCACGCGCGCTCGATCCCACGAGAATATACGACGCTACGTCGGGCTGGTTTCATGAAAAATTGAGCGACGTGCAGAGCGAGCATATATATTTTCGACCGCTCGCTATGAAATCGCGCCCTGACAGACCGCTTGTGCTGTCGGAATTCGGCGGCTACTCCTGCTCGGTCAAGGACCACGTTTTCAACCTTGAAAAGAGCTACGGATACTCCACCTGCAACGGAGTTGAGGCATTTGAGGAAGCATTCTTGAAGCTTTACCGCGAGCAAGTGATACCGCAGATGGAAAACGGACTTTGCGCTACGGTGTACACGCAGGTCAGCGACGTTGAGGACGAGATAAACGGTCTTGTCACATACGACAGACGCGTTGTCAAAGTCAACGAAGACAAAATGCGAGAGCTTGCCGACGAGCTGCGAGAAAAATTTGCAAAAATCACAGACAAAAAATAAATCTTTTCAATATAGCCGAAGAAAACCTTTTGGGTTGCCTTCGGCTATATTAATGTAATTATTAAAATATTAGTTTAACTGTATTGACAAAATGTGTGCCGATGTGCTACAATGAACCTTGTATAATGCTCTACTGTTTTATTGCATAAATTCTACTCGGAGGTGATTTTTTTGATCTTCGGAAAACATATAAACCGATACTATCTCAAATACGCTCCCTGGCTCATTCTGGGAGTGCTGTCCTTGCTGCTCGTTGACTATATGCAGCTTGTAATTCCCGAGCTTTTCGGTATGGTCGTCAGCGGAATAGA
>JAZRFU010000052.1:0-14317 GCA_045643865.1 Eubacteriales bacterium | reverse complement strand
ACCAGATCAAGCTCCTGCGCCACGCGGACAAGTCGGCTCTTGTCATTGGGAAGCGCGCGTGAAATTACGGCTATACGGGGCAAAATTTCCTTTAGTCGCGCGTCCGACAGACGAGATAGCTCCTCGCTGGTCAAAGACAAGTTGACCTTTTCGTCTATTATTCCGCACTCGCGCGCGATGAATTTTGCCGTTTCCTTGTTGTCACCCGTTATCATTACGACGTGTATTCCCGCGCCGCGCAACCGCTTTACCGAGCTTGCCGCCTCGGCGCGTATTTTGTCCTCAAGCGTTATAAGGCAGATAAGCGTCAGCTCTCCAAGACGGGTTCCGCTCTTGACCCCCGACCAGTCACCGCCGCTCCGCACGGCAATTGCCAGCACGCGCTTTCCGCGCGCCGTCAGTGACGAGCAAATTTTCTCAAGCTCGCTTTTGGGCGCGGTATGGTTTTGCCCGTCCTTGCCTATATAATCGGTTACGTGCGGTAAAATCTTTTCCGGCGCGCCCTTTATGAATATCTGTCGCGACGCGCCGTTGCGCGTCAGCGCGGCGGAGTATTTGTTTTGACTGTCAAATTCTATTTTGTCTTCAACGAGGAGTCCGTGCGGCATGCGCTCGCGCGCGACTATAAAATCAAGTATGGCTCTGTCCGTTGAGTTGCCGCCCAGCGCGCATCTCACGCCGTCCAAAGCTCTTCCCGCCACGCTTGACGTGTTGAGAAAAGCCGAGGTGACAAATTCGTGGTAGATGCGGTCGAAATTACGAAATGCCGAGAGCGAGCTACATCTCTCGCCGTCACCGAGAATGATGCTACCCACGGTCAGCTTGCCCTCGGTCAGCGTGCCCGTTTTGTCGGTAAACAGAATGTTCATACTGCCCGCCGCCTCTATCCCGACGGGCTTTCTGACAAGCACGTTATCACGCACCATCTTTTTTATGTTTGAGGAAAGCACCACCGCGATCATCACGGGAAGCCCCTCGGGAACGGCAACCACGACGACGGTCAGTGCCAACGTGAGCGCGTGAAACAGATGCGAAAACAAAAATTCAAAATTGGAAAGCTTATATTTTATGACGTCGGCGTCAAACGCGCTGTCCAACGCAAATATTTTGAAAAGATAGACTATCGCCACCGCCGCGGCGAGTATATATCCCAGCGTGCTTATCTGTCGCGCCAGCTTGTGAAGCCGTATTTTGAGCGGACTTTCTCTGGTATCCGCCTGTATCTCGCGCGATATTCCGCCAAGAGCCGTCGCATCGCCAACCGCCCTCACTCTCACGTATCCGCTACCCGACAGTACCGTACAACCGCGAAGGCAGTAATATGCGCTTGACGGAGTAAAATCGTCCTTATCCGACAGCGTGCGCGAGCGCTTTCTTACGTCCCTGCTCTCGCCCGTCATCGCCGATTGATCAACAACAAGCTCGCCCTGTATCAGCTCACCGTCTGCGGCTATCTGCTCGCCCGCGCCAACCGACAAAATATCTCCGACCACAACGTCATCAATGCCAATCTCAACAAGCTCTCTGCCGCGCAAGACGCGACAACGTCCCCTTGAGCACTCCGCGCGCAACTTTTCAAATGCCGCCTGCGAGCCGTACTCCGAAGCGCTCGAAATGAGCGTTGCGAGCAATACGGATACGGCAATTCCCGCAGTTTCCACCCAATCCGCGTGCCTGAACGTGAATATCACGTTGATTATAAGCGCCCCGATCAGCACCTTGACCACGGGATCACCGAGATTTCCTATAAAATGGCGAAAAAAGCTCTTTTTCTTTTGTGCCGACAAAGCATTCGCGCCGTGCTTCGCGCGTGAGATCTCTACCTCCGAGGACGAAAGCCCTACTATCTCTCCGCGGCTCAATGCCACCTCATCGCTCTCCCTTGCACGCTCTCTATATAAAGTGTTTATATCTATCCCTCCCATCTGCATACGGACAAATCGTCTTGTCCACAAAATAATATATGCGCAGAAGGAGAAATTTAAAACAATAGAATTTAATAAGACGAACAGCAAACAAAAAAGCAAGAGCGAATTTTCACTCTTGCTTTTCATTTTATTAATCTCTGTCCTCCAGCGCGATATAATCACGCGTCTTGGATATGCACTTGTATCCGGGACGTATTATCTTGTTTGACGTGCAATATTCTTCCATACGGTGTGCGCACCAGCCCGCCACACGCGCTATTGCGAACAGGGGCGTGTACATCTCAACGGGAATATCAAGCATACGGTAAACCAGACCGGAATAAAGGTCAACGTTTGCGCACATTGCGCGATCCACGCCTTTATACTGCTTGAACAGCTGGGGAGTGAGTGTTTCGATCTTTTCAAGCAGCGCGAAATCCTCGCCAAAGCCATTCTTATACGCAAGCTCCCTTGCATACTTTTTAAGCATTACCGCACGGGGATCGCTATTGGTATATATCGCGTGTCCCATACCGTATATAAGTCCCGAGCCGTCGTATGCCTCGCCGTTGAGAATCTTCAACAGATAGTCGGAGACCTCGCCGTCGTCTTCCGTATTCTTGACATTCGCCTTGATGCAGTCGAACATTTCCTGCACCTTAATATTAGCTCCGCCGTGACGGGGGCCCTTAAGTGCGCCTATTGCCGCGCTGATAGCCGAATAGGTGTCCGAGCCGGAGCTTGAAAGCACTCGGCAGGTGAACGTTGAGCAGTTTCCTCCTCCGTGCTCTGCGTGCACCGCAAGACAGAGGTCAAGCAATCTCGCCTCCTCCTCAGTGTACGTCTTATCGGGACGCAGCACGCGCAAGAAATTCTGCGCGGTGGACAAGCTTTCCTTGGGGTTGTGTATGTTCAAGCTCTTGTCATTAAAGGCATTCTGATATACCGCGTATGACTGTGCCGCGATAACGGGCAGCCGAGCCACCAGCTCCATGCTCTGATGAAGCATATTTTCAAGCGAGGTCTCATCGGGATTGTCATCGTACGCGTAAAGCGAGAGCACCGCGCTTGACATCTTGTTCATAATGGAGCGCGAGGGCGCTTTCATTATGATATCCTCGGTAAATCTGGGAGGCAGACGTCTGTACGCCGCCAAAATGTCGTTAAACTCATCAAGCTCCTGCTTTGTGGGAAGGTGACCGAAGAACAGAAGGAACGCACATTCCTCAAAGCCAAATCGGTCCTCCTTGACGAAATTATTTACAAGCGTTGCTATCTCGTATCCGCGATATTCAAGACGACCGTCATCTGGGCATTTATCACCCTCGTTCATAACGTATCCGTGTACGTTGCCTATTCGGGTAACACCCGCGGTAACGCCCGATCCGTCAACCTCGCGCAATCCGCGCTTGACACGGTAGTTTTCAAACGCCGCCTTGGGAATAACGTACGCGCTTCTCGCGTCGTCCAGCATCGACTGAAATTCTTTTTCTATTTTCTCGTCGTGATCGCTGGTATAATTTTTGGAATATATCTGCATTGTGGGGGCCTCCGTATGTTCTCAAAAAAACATTTAATGCCTTATTATATCATTTTATAGGATTTTTGCAATTAACAAATTGTAAACTTTCACAAAATTACAGTTTTTTCGCAAACTTTCCTGTTTTTTGCAAGAAATTATCTCGTGATATTCAAAATATCGGTGTTGCGACGTTAATTTCGGTCAATATTCATAACCGTAAAATACGCCTCGTTAAAATCGCTTATTTTTTTAGAGATAGCAGCTTTGATCTCGTTATCGGTCATCTTGACCTCAAACGGAACACTTACGTCAAATATCAGATTGGTATGTGTGATTCCGCGCACAAATCTGAAATCGTGAATGTCAAGGCGCTCGTCAACCTCACTTACCGTTCCGCGCACCAAAGAGCGCATGGCGTTGATCTCCTCGTCGTTGGTGACTATCGGGTCCATGTGTATGTTGGAAACGATGGACAGCTCGGAGTTGAGCCGACGCTCGATCAGGTCTATCATATCGTGGGAATCGAAAACGTTTTTGTTTCCGTCCACCTCAATGTGAAGCGTAGCGATAGTTCTTCCTGGGCCGTAATTGTGCACCACCATATCGTGTATGCCAAGCGCGTCGGGAAATTCGTCCACGATGCGCTTTATGCTCTCGACGGTTTCGGGATCGGGCTGCTCACCGAGTATTGAATTTTTGGTTTCGTTGAGTATTTTGATGCCCGCGATAAAGATAATGACCGCCACTATAACTCCCATATATCCGTCTACGTCAAAGCCCGTAAATTTGATAATGAGCATTGCAACCATTACCGCCGCCGTTGCCGCCGCGTCCGAAAGACTGTCTGCCGCGGTCGCCTTCATTACCGACGAGCCGATCTTCCTCGCAAGCGCGCGGTTGAATATACACAGCCACAGCTTTACAAGCACGGATATGCCCAGCACTATTATCATTATCCATGAAAATGTCGTGCTCTCAGACGGAGTGAAAATTTTCGCACCCGATTCCATAAGCAGATCAATACTGATGTGAAGAATCAGGAACGAAACGATCATTGATGCCACGTATTCTATTCTCGCGTGTCCAAATGGGTGATCTCTGTCGGCGGGCTTTGCCGCTATTTTGAAGCTGATAAGCGATATTATCTGCGAGCCCGCATCGGACAGGTTGTTTATTCCGTCCGCCTGCAAGGATATTGCGCCAAAAATAAATCCTACGGTGTATTTTCCAACCGCCAGAATTATATTAAGGATTATTCCCACCACGCTTCCAAGCGTGCCGTACGCGCGGCGTACGGACGGCGATTTAATATTGTCCCTGTCCTTGATGAACAGCTTACAAAGTAGATTTGTCATAATTACTCCAATTTTCATTTCAGACGTGATGGTTATTCCCCATCGTCGCCCCAGTATTTGCGGTCAAGACTGCGGAACTGTATCGCCTCCGCGATGTGCTCCGCTCTTATTACTTCGCTGAAATCAAGATCGGCGATCGTACGCGCTACGCGCATTATTCTGTCGTATCCGCGTGCTGATAATCCCATTGAGTCGTATGCCGCGTGGAGCATCTCCATAGCATCCTCATCGGCTTGACAGTATTTTCTGATGCCCGCGGAGTCAAGCGATGCGTTATTGAGGTAAACGTCACCGCCCATTCTCTTTTTCGCAAATTCGCGCGCCGCCATAACTCGCGCTCTTACGTCCGCACTTTTCTCCGAGGTAACGCTATTGTCCGCAAGCTCGGTATAGGTCAGGGACGGAAGCTCTATTTGTATGTCTATGCGGTCGAGCATAGGTCCGCTTATGCGCGATATGTATCTTTTTACGTCTATGGGCTTGCAGGTGCATTTGCGCGTGGGATGACCGAAATATCCGCATCTGCACGGATTCATCGCTCCCACCAGCATAAAATTACACGGAAACGTCACTCTGCCGCTTGCGCGTGTGATAGTGACTTTTCTATCCTCAAGCGGCTGGCGCAATGCATCAGTCACCTGCTTTGGAAATTCGGGAAGCTCGTCAAGAAACAGCACTCCGTTGTCGGCAAGCGATACCTCGCCGGGCATAGGATTGATTCCGCCTCCCACAAGGGATACCGCGCTCATGGTGTGGTGCGGTGAGCGGAAGGGGCGCGACGAGAGCAGCGAAACTCCGTCGGGCAGGCAGCCCGAAACCGAATGAACCTTTGTCGTTTCTATCGCCTCTGCAAAGGAAAGCGGCGGCAATATCGTAGGCAGGCGCTTGGCAAGCATGGATTTTCCCGTTCCGGGAGGGCCGATAAGCAGAATGTTATGTCCACCTGTTGCGGCTATCTCCATTGCGCGCTTCGCCTGCGACTGTCCCTTTACGTCGGAAAAATCTATTCCGTAGTCAGCCGCGTCCGCAAAAAACGCCGCGCGGTCATAGCTGACGGGATATATCGGCTCGGTGCCGTTGAGGTGATTTACAAGCTGGCGCATGCTTTCAACAGCATAAACCTCTATTCCCTCCACCGCTGCCGCCTCGGCGGCATTTTGCACAGGAGCGTAAAACTGCTTAAATCCCGCGTCTTTTGCGGCTACGCACATAGAAAGCACTCCGCGCACTCCACGCAACGCGCCCGACAGGGAAAGCTCTCCGACAAAGCATTTATCGGATATATCAAGGTCAGAGCGCACTATTCCCGCGCACTTCATAATTCCGAGCAGAATAGCCACGTCATAAGCCGAGCCCTCTTTCTTTCGGTCGGCGGGTGCAAGATTTATCATAAACGACATTTCGGGAAAACGGTACGCGCTGTTTATGCACGCGCTTCTGACTCTCTCCTTTGCCTCCTTGACCGCCATATCAGGCAGTCCTACAAGCTCAAAGCTGGGCAGACGCGGCTGACCGTCCGCTTCTACCGTCACTATATATCCGTCTATTCCGAAAATTCCCGCGCTGAAAACAGATGAAAGCATATCCTACTCCTATATCGTCTGTATTTTATGTAAATATATAGTAATTGTACCATATTTTATCTAAAAATACAACACCAAAAAGAAATTTGCAAAATATAGACGCTAAAATGGCTATTTGACGGGTAAAGAATTGAGAAACCTATTGACACAAGGCGAAAATTGAGGTATAATTTTTGTGTATGAATTTCTTTAAGTCAAAACGGAGGTCTCTTATGAAAAAGATATTGGCGATCTTGCTTGTCACTCTGCTTGCAATATCACTTGTGGCTTGTGCGCCCGAGGAAGATAACAACAACGAGTTGGACGCGTACGTTCCGCCCGTAACCACATTCAAAATTGCATCGGGTACGCTCTCCTTTAAGGAAGGCGCCGCTGAAAGCGCAGTTATATCCGGATATACCGGTATCGCGACTGCACACGCAATAGAGATCCCCGAAAAAATGAACGACCGCGAGGTTTCCGGTATCGGCGTGCAGGCATTCTATTACTGCACCGCTCTGACCACCGTTAAGCTTCCCTCCACCGTTACGTTTATCGACGATTACGCGTTCGCGGGCTGTACCTCGCTTGAAACCATAGTAATTCCCGCATCGGTAACCCGAATCGGCAAGCTGGCATTCCAGGGCTGCACGTCGCTCAAATCTGTTGTGTTCCTCGGAACCAATGTTGAAATCATCGACGATTTCGCTTTCAACGATTGCACCGCGCTCGAGGAAATAACGCTCCCCGAGGGACTTAAATCCATAGGCAATCAGGCGTTTGGCGATTGCAAGCTGATAACGTCCGTTACAATGCCCTCCACGCTTGAGAGCATCGGCGAGCTGGCATTTATCGGCTGTGAAAAGCTCGTCGGTGACGGCTGTATAGCTCTCTCCGCTTCCATCACCCAAATTGCAGAGTTTGCCTTTGGCGGCATCAGCAAGAACTGTCTTTCCGCGCCCGACGGCTCTTACGCGGCAGAGTACATTTCAAAGCTCGCTGACTAAACACAATTTGTAACGATATAATAAAGGGTGTTACACCGATGCGGCGTAACACTCTTTTTGAAAGGATCATATATGGCAAAAGGTAAAAATACCCTCAAAAAGCAACAAAAGCGCGAGGAAAAGCTCCGCAAAAGAAAGGAAAGGGATCAAAAGATCCTTAAAACATCTCTCATCTCTTTGGGCGTCATCATCGCCGCGGTAGCAACCGTGCTTATCTCCACTTATATTTATAAAAACGACACCTCTCGCGTGGAAAATCAGTTTGAGGTGTCCGAAAATGACGGCGTGCTCACTATAACGGGCTTGAAGGAAAAGTATTCTCCCAAAAACGGAGTGCTTGTTATTCCCGCCGAAATAGATGGCAAGCAGGTCCAAGTGATCGGTCAGTCCGCGTTCGAGGGACGCACCGATATTCTGACCGTAACGCTCCCCTCCACGCTTACCTCGATCGAAAAATGCTCTTTTCAGGGCTGTTCTGCTATGAGGAGCATCAATATTGCGCAGAACGTGACGTTTATCGGCGAGCTTGCATTTGCGGGCTGCTCGTCACTTGAAACGGTTACCTTTGACGGAACGTCACTCAAAACCATAAGCAACACCGCATTCTTCTTCTGCAAAAAGCTTGACGGCATCTCTCTGCCCGAGGGACTTGAAACCATCGGCGATCAGGCATTTAACGGCTGCACCTCAATGAGCGCGTTAAAAATGCCCTCGACCTTAAAAAGCATCGGTCAGTTTGCATTCAAGAACTGCGTGGGATTTAATGCAAAAAATGGGTCGCTTGAGCTTTCCTCGTCCATCCAAAAAATAGGCGAGTTTGCATTTTACGGAATAGTTAAGGAAAGCATATCCGCTCCCGAGGGATCATACGCAGCGCAGTGGGTCAACACTTATTGCACAGATGTTGGTTAAGCTCCTCGGTACAGAAAAAAGATTTCAAACAAAAAAACGCTTGGATAAAACCAAGCGTTTTTTTGTTTCAAATATCAATTTTCCGTTTTCTTCTCGTCGTCTTGCATTTTATGCTCTATGGCAACAACTACGGTCATTTCTGCCGACAGTATCGAGTCAGCGATAAGCGTACAACCCGCCGCACGAGAATGTCCGCCGCCACCGTAATGCGCGCATATCTCGGATACGTCGAAATCGCACGATGATCTCATTGATACGCGGAAGCGGTTTTCCTCGCTCGGTTGCTTTATAACCGCCGCGACCTCAACACCCTTGACGCATCTTGCCACGTCAACCAGCGTTTCCAGATTCTCGTCCGTCGCACCGTATTGGTTTTTAAGGTCGTACGGGAACGCTATGACCGCGATCTTGCCGCCCAGGTAAAAATTCATACGCTCAAAGCCCGCGTGCTCTACCTGCATCTGCTTTAAGGTCTTTATGCCAAACAAGCGGTGATTGATGTCCGCTCCGTCAACTCCTTTTTCGATGAGCCGACCTGCCAGAATATGTGTTGCGGGCGTCACGTTATTGTAGCGGAAGCAGCCCGTATCCGAGCTTACCGCCGTGTATATCTGCTCGTAAAAGCGACTTGGGAGCTTGCCGCAATCGTATCCGATATGGGTAGCCAGCTCGCCAACAAGCTCGTATATTATCTCGCCGCACGACGACGCGTCAGTCACAACGCACCCGTCCGCATAGGGTGTGCTCTTGCCGTGGTGGTCTATCATAAGGTCTATCTTGCCGCCATACGTTTCATAAAGTGAGCCAAGCTGCGATGGCGATGCCGTGTCAACGCTGACTGTCATGTCGGCGTTGAAATCATTTGGAATCGACTCGTGCAGAACACTATCCTGTATTCCGCTTGATATAAACAGTAACCGGTCGGGTATCTCGCACGAGCACACGCAAAACGCACGCTTTCCCATTGCCTCAAGCGCGCATCGAAGAGCAAAGGCAGAGCCCGTAGCATCTCCGTCAGGGTTGACGTGGAAAAGTATCAGAACATTGCTCTTGTCCGCGAAAAGCTGCGCCGCCTGTCTTACGCTATAAGACGCGAACTCCTTGTTATCAATCATTATCTTCTCCGTTATCACTTTCTCCATCGTCCGAGAACGTAATGCCCTCAAGTATCTTGGAGATCCTTGCTCCGTACTCGATAGAGCCGTCCTCCACGAAGGTTATTTCGGGAGTTATGCGCAGGTTCATTCTCTTTGCGATCTGTCCGCGGATAAAGCCCGCCGACGATTTAAGACCTTGACGCACCTCTTTTTTATCGCCCATAAGCGAGGAATAGTAAACCTTTGCATATTTGAGGTCGGGAGTTACCTCTGCACCCGTAACGCTTATAAACGCGCCCGAAACTCTGGGATCCTTGACCTCGCGAAGTATCATCGCAACCTCTTTCTGAAACTCGTCATTTATTCTTCCTTGTCTGTATTTTGCCATTGTATTCCTCCATATCCGCATAAGCGGTCCTTATTTATTATTATCTTTATTTTGTCAAACTTATTCCTGTACTGAAACATTCAAAAAATATCGTCGTGCGCCTTCAGTCCTACAAGACCTACGTCCTCATATTGCGGAACCGCCTCAAAATAATACACTCCCTCATGACTTCGACAGCTCACGGCAACACCGTGACACTCGATTTTCTCAAGTGTGGAAGCGATCACACCGTCAGGCACACCGTCGCCCTCAAATGAAAGCGCAATATGAATTCCACCGCAGTCATCCGAAACGGTCATAAAAAGCTCTCTTTTGTTTGAATATTTTCTCGCTAACATTTCGCAAAAAAGTATCATGCCGGCGCAAAATCCTCCCGCAAACACCGTACCGCTCTCGATTTTCGGCTCTCCGATGCAAAATGCGTTTGCGTCAAGCGATATTCCTATAAAATCTGCCGCCGCATAGGCAAGTCGGAAAATTTCGTGCACGTTGACACTCTCGTGTGACGACTTCAGGGAGCACAGCTCGCCAACTCCCTCAAGCACGCGCATAATATATCGGTATGCCTGCTCCAGCTGTTCTTTACTGCAATCCGCTTGAGCAAGTCCGTACACACCGTCCGATGCGACGACACCCGCAACGCTTCCCTGACATATCACCTTTGCCGCAGCGCAGGCAGACGTGCCAAGCTCAATGCAAAGGCATATCGAGGTAAATCGGCTCAACGCGCCCATAAACAGAGTCACGCGCTCTTCTCCGTCGACGTGACTTAAAATAGCTATGGGAGAGGATGCTCCGAGAAAAAGCTTATCTATCAGAAAATCAAGCTCCTCGCGATCAATATTCAAAGCATCGAATACGTTGTCTCTCTCACGGCACTCTCTGCTCGATCGGTCAATTATTACACGCCCTAAATTCTCCCTTGAAAGCATAAAAAGATAGGCGTTGTCCTGTACCCGTTGCAAAGCTGCACCTCCCGTTCGGCACAATTTTTCCCTAACTATATAATTATATTACATTTTCCATTGTTTGTCAAGGCATCAGACGTCGCTGTCGGAACGAATTGCATCAAGCTCAGTCAAATAATTTTGCTCTCTGTGGGCGTCGATGGGCGAATATTTTCCCGCCTTGCCTATGCTTACAAGCTTACCGACATGCCTGTATCCTAAAATACGCGGTGGAAGATGCGTCACCAAATCGTCAAGGTTGCGGATGACGTAAAAATCTCGCCACCGCTCCTTTGCGCGCCCGACGTTACCGTATATGACCCGCGGACAGCCAAATCCGTACCCCGAAATACGCCCTCGCATATCGGGGCGGTTGAACCATATATACTCGTGACACAGTAACGCGAGCGCCGCCCCGTGACTGTATCCCACAACCGTGGCAGAGTCAAACTTCTCATCAAAAATAATTTCCTCAACGTAAGGAATAATGCTCCTCCACACGCGCATAAATCCACTGTGACAGTACCACGCCTCGCTCATATCCTTGTACGCCGCCACTGCAGGCGCGTATGCATCGGGTTGTTTTCGCGACACATATCCTTCACTTGCGTAAAAATCAAGATTGTTTATCCAGTCCTCCGTCCCGTTGCTCTTTTCAAAAAATATGTAAAGCTTATCCCCTCCGTTCTCTGTGCGCTCGCCAAACATAGCGAAGCTGGCTCCGTCCTCGACCGTATCATATTTCACCCGAAGGCATGCCGAAAACAGCTTATAAAGTAATTCCCCGTCCAAATGATCCATAAAACGCCTCCCGAATTTTTTCTTGCGCCAATATATGCAAAATCAGATAAACTTGTTAAAGTCGTCGCGCCAAAAAAAGATTTTTTCAGTTTTTCAAAGAAATTCAATCATTCAAAGTCCTTGTTGTATAAGGGTTTTGATGAAAGTGTACCAAAAAGGTAAAAATTTTCCGAAAAAATTCCAAAAAAGGTATTGACAATGCGATTTTGTTGTGATATAATCAATGTGTACCAAACAGGTAGACATTAAGAACGGAGGCGGCAAATATGAGAGTGACACAGGAAGCCGACTACGCCATACGGATATGTCTGATACTTGACAGCATCGGCGAAAAGACGGGCGCAGCGACCATCGCTGACGCCGCCTGTATAACCCCGACGATAGCGCTTAAGGTTCTTCGTAAGCTTTCGGCGGCGGGCTTTGTCAAGTCATATAAGGGGGCGTGCGGCGGCTACGAGCTGACGCGGAGCGGTGAAAATATCCGTATCCTCGACATAATCGAAACAATAGACGGTAAGATCCGCATCTCGAAGTGTCTTGAATGTGATCACGACTGCTCAAGAAACCCCTGCAAAATAGATTGCAAGATGCATATCGCGTTTGGCGTTATAAACAAAAAATTAATTGAAAATCTCGGACTTATAACGGTAAGAATGCTACACGACAAGAGCGTCAGCGCCGCCGATATATCCGATATTATAAACAAAAAATAACAACATATAAAAAGGAGAATTTTAGTTATGAAAAAGTGGAGATGTACAGTTTGCGGTGAGATCGTTATATCCGAGGAAAGACCTGATAAGTGCCCTCTTTGCAAGCAGCCGGGCGAAAAGTTTGAGGAAGTAGTTGAGACAGAGATGTCTTGGGCTGCAGAGCATATCGTAGGCGTTGCAAGCGATGCTCCGGAAGAGATCAAGGAAGGCCTTCGCGCTAACTTTAACGGTGAGTGCATGGAGGTTGGTATGTATCTCGCTATGGCAAGAGTTGCTCATAGAGAAGGTTACCCCGAGATCGGTCTTTACTGGGAAAAGGCAGCATTTGAGGAGGCAGAGCACGCAGCGAAGTTCGCAGAGCTTCTCGGTGAGTGCGTTTCCACCTCTACCGAAGAAAACCTCCGCGTTCGCGTAGAGGCAGAGAATGGCGCAACCTCCGGTAAGTTCGAGCTTGCTAAGATGGCAAAGCAGCTTAACCTCGACGCTATCCACGATACCGTTCACGAGATGGCTCGCGACGAAGCAAGACACGGTCGTGCATTTGCAGGTCTTCTTGAAAGATATTTCGGTAAATAATTAACCAAACATAAAAAAGTAGGGCGATTCCCTTTCGCCCTACACCACGGAGAAGCCAAGCGGCGCTTAACAATGTGCGGTGGTGCAAGTCCATCGTTCTCCACTAAATTTGAAATTGATTAAAAAGGGGCTTGTTATGAACGATAAGATAAAGACCCTGCTCAACGAGCAGATCAACAAGGGGCTTTACAGCGCATACCTTTACGTTGACATTGCAAACTACTACGACGAGCTTGATCTCGACGGCTACGCTAACTACTATATGATTCAGGCGCAGGAGGAGCGCGATCACGCGCTTCTGTTTATGAAATATATGCAGAACAACGGCTACAAGGTCACCCTTGAGGCAATTGCAAAGCCCGACAAGACGTTTGAGGGCGTTATCGGTCCTCTCGAGGTTGCGGCAGAGCATGAAAGATACGTAACTTCCCTCATCAACGCCATCTACCACGAGTGCTACGAGGCGAGAGATTACCGCACAATGAAATTCCTCGACTGGTTCGTCGACGAGCAGATGGAGGAAGAGGATAACGCGGACTCTATGATCAACCGCTACAAGCTGTTCGGCAGTGATCCCAAGGGCCTGTACGCGCTCGATCAGGAATACGCAGGACGCGTCTATACCGCACCGAGCTTGGTTCTCTGATTAAAACAAGTCAATATTACTTCCCTGCCGCGAATAACCGAGAACGACATCGGGAAGAATTACAAAATAACAAAAATTTAATTTTGAAAGGAAATTACAACTATGAAATACGTATGTCCCTGTGGTTATGAATACTATCCCGCACTTGGCGATCCCGATAACGGCATCGCTCCCGGCACGGCTTGGGAAGACGTTCCCGCCGACTTCGTTTGCCCCGTTTGCGGTCTTGATAAGGACGCTTTCGAGGTTGAGGAGTAATTTACAAGCTATATAGAAGAGCAGATTTCGGTCTGCTCTTTTTTGTTTCAAAATGTTGAATGATGAAAAAAATTGTGATATAATGAATTGTAATTTCTAATAAGGGGGGAAGAAATAATGATTAGCAAAGAACAGCTTGCACACGATTTAACCATGGTATATCTGAATAATCGTTATGGCATAAATGTAACTGGAAATTTTCATGTATCAGATGGGGACGGTGGAGGAAATATTACAACTGCAACGTTCCCTTGCGTTTCCGACATCAAATATAAGAAAGTGGGGACTGGCGAAAAAGGTTTTTTGGGATTTGAAAAGAAAGTAAAAGTTGAAGATGGGTATAAAGCAGACTATATAATTGACAAATTGATTAATGAGTATTATCAAACATATGAAAGAATGCTCAATCGCATAGATCAACAGGCAAACACTTATTAGTCAATTTCTGTTATTTAGTGTAATATAAAATAGGAGATTAAAATTATGAAATGCGTATGTCCCTGTGGTTATGAATATGATCCCGCACTTGCCGATCCCGATAACGACATCGCCCCCGGCACGGCTTGGGAGGATGTTCCCGCCGACTTCGTCTGCCCCGTTTGCGGTCTTGATAAGGACGCTTTCGA
>JAZRFU010000051.1:0-3374 GCA_045643865.1 Eubacteriales bacterium | reverse complement strand
GCCTGCATTGTCACCGTCACCGCACATATCGGTAAAGGTTGCGTTTTCAGCGAGGGTGTATATCTTGCCGTCGGTTGAATAGTAAATCTGGTATCCGTCGTTCACGAAATCCGTCCTATCTTTGGTGTAAGGCGACCATATCGAAACGGTGTCAATCTTAGACATGGAGTCCAATTCAGCAATGAATACGCCGTAGAAATCTCCGTTGCCAACCGCTTTTGCAAAACCGTTTGTGCCGAGCTTGACGTGCGGGGCTGTTAAAGTACACTCGTCCGTCCAAGCCTCATTGCCATCTCTATTTCCGTCAATTGCGTTAGAAAGAGCGTAGTCACCAAAAGTAATTTCTTCTCCACCGTCGTCATAACCCACAAACGAAAGATCATTTATAGACGCAGGGCCAGCAGGAGTGGCGTCCACGCGAGTTCCGCTAACCTCAAACTCACCAAGAGACATGTTTTTGTTAGTCTTTTTACAGGTTTCAGTCACTGCAATGGCAACGTATTTTGCCGTTACGCCATTCATGTTTATCTCATGAACATAAGGATTTGAACCTACGTATGCGTCGGAATTAGCGCCTGCATTTTTGTCATCACCGCACATGTCGGTAAAGGTTGCTCCTTGAGCAAGATTATATGCCACGCCGTCAGTTGAATAGTAAATCTGGTATCCGTCGTTCACGAAATCGCTATTATTTTTTGAATAAGGCGACCATATAGAAACGGTGTTAAGTGTAGACAGCTCGCCCAATTCAGCGATAAACACGCCGTAGAAAGTTCCTTCACCATCTGCCTTTACAAAACCGCTTTCGCCGAGCTTGACGTTCTTAGTCAAATACTCATGATTGTTCGTCCAAGCCTCGGCGCCACATCTAAGTCCATCAAACGCGTTTCCAATGGGATATGCGGTAGTAACCGTAAGTGGGTCGCCGTTGTTTTTGTAGCTCACAAACGAATACGAGCTTATATACGCAGTTTCAGCGCCTACGCGAGTTCCGCTAACCTCAAGCTCGCTAAGAGTCATATTGCGGTTGTCCCTGATACATGTTGCAGTCACCGCAATGGCAACGTATCTTGCCGTTACTCCATTCATGTCTATCTCATGTACAGCAACACCATCTTTATTTACGTATTCGGTGGAATTAGCGCCTGCATTAGTACCGTCGCCGCACATGCCGGTAAAGGTTGCTCCTTGAGCAAGATTATATGCCACGCCGTCGGTTGAATAGTAGATCTGATATCCGTCGTTAGCGAAATCTGACCGTTTTTTGTCACCATAAGCCGACCATATCGAAACGCTTTCAAGTTCAGACAGAGCTTCCAATTCAGCGATAAACACGCCGTAGAAAGTTCCATTACCAACTGCCTTTACAAAACCGCTTTCGCCGAGCTTGACGTTCTGTGTCAGTCCTACTGCTTTATTCGTCCAAGCCTCGTCTCCTTTAGTATTGTTAGTCGCGTTGGAAAGAGGGGTTTCAAAAGTAATTGGGGTTTTATCGTTGTTGTAGCCCACAAACGTAAGCTTCCTTATAGCCGCAGTTCCGGCAGGAGTGGCGTCCTCCGCCGCTATCGGCAGCATTGTAAAGGGGATCGCGAGCGCTATCATCAACACTGCAAGAAAGAGTGATAACGCTTTTTTCATGATTTTCGTTTTCATGTTTTTCTCCTTTTTTAATTTTTTATTATTTAACAGCGTCTCATCATTTTTCGCTATTTCAAAATAATTATATTTTTCAGCGCTGATTTGCTGAATTTTTAATTTTGAAATGATTTAAAATTTAACGTCATTTATACGCTTGAGTTCTTTTTCAATATCTTTATTATATCTCTTTAAGTACCACGACAGATTGTTTCTGTTTTCTTGTACCATTAGGCGAGGAATTGCTCCGGCATCGCCCGTAAATATAATTGCTATATCAGACATTCTCGTATCGTATATCAAATCAACGAGCTTTGCATCGCCCTCGTCGTCAATATATCTTAACTTAAGCACCTGCTCGTAATAGAAAGGCACTACCATCTGACTTCCGAATGCCGCCATAGCCTCAAAGGTTGCTCCCGTCTGGTCGTACTTGGTGCAGTATTTGGGAATCGCGTACAACGTCGTTGAGTTATGAATACCGCTGTAATATTGCTTTTGATCGATATCGTACTTAGGGTAAGGCAGGGGCGCGAAGCTGTCCTTCATATCCGTAAAGCCTCTTGCCGTGTATAAGTAGCCTATGGCAAACAGCGTCTCTCCGTCCGCAAACTTCTGCACGATCTGCGTGGAATGCTTGTTGTTGTAAAGCTGAGTATCGCCCGCGTTGATTCCAAAGTCGTCGGGGCTTTCTGTACGCATGAGTTTAAAAACGCGATCCATAACGTTTACGGAATGCTCGTCACCCATCGTGAGAACTACTTTTCCCTCATTGTTACGCTGGAAAATCGTACCGCCGGCTCCCAAATAAAAGCCGTCCATAAATATCTGACTTGAAAGAAATCCGAACTGATCCTCAAGGTCTACAACCTCGTTGTTATTCAAGTCCTTATACATGTCCTTGGAAAGCTTCGCCATCTCGTCAATAGTCCACTTTCCTTCAAGAACCATGGTCCTAAGTTCTTCATACGCGCCTTCACCGTTGTACTCGTTAAGCATATTCTTGTTTACGAACACGGCACCCGCGCAGCTTACCATATCTACGCCGATATCGCCCGCAAGTACGTAGTTATGTCCGTTTACCTGTGCGTTTTTCATGAAATCCTGAGCCCACCACTCTCCGGAAAAGTCAAGGTACTTGGAATTGTCAAGATTTTTAAACCAACCCTCGATAACGAGCGGCATTCCGCGATGCTGAACAAGCTGATATGCATCATAGTCCGGGTCCTCCGCCAGCAAGAAAGGGCGTATGGCGTCTGCCGATTCTGCCGAGGTCGCTTCGGTATCGATAAAGTTTATTTTTACGTTCAAATACTCCCCGGCGGTTACGTTTCTTTTGTAAAGCTCAAGAGAAACGAAATCAGTAGCGTCGCTGGAACCGTTCATATCGTAATAGTACTCCGCAAGGTTCGACGCCGTTATAGTCTGCCAGATATTGATGTCCTCACCGTCGAATTTGACGCCCTTGATCTTGTCGCTTACCTTCAAGCCGCCCTCTTCTTCGGTCACAGCCTCCTCGCTGGTTTCCTCCGTTAAGTCTCCGCCGCAAGACACAATAAGCGGACACAGCATAAGAATTGCCAACAAAAGCGCAATTGTTTTTTTCATAAAAAACCTCCCTGTATATTTGATTTTCAGCAACGTACAGCTTTTCGCCAAGCAAACCAAAGCCCATACTGCATATGTTTATACAGTATAATTTTACCACGTATTGTCCATATTTTCAACAAAAACAAACC
>JAZRFU010000050.1:0-2774 GCA_045643865.1 Eubacteriales bacterium | reverse complement strand
TATCTTTGCTTCAAATTCTGCCGACGACGAAAGCTCGCGTCTGCTTACTACCTCGCCGCGAATTCCTGCGTTTTTTGCTCTTGTCAGCGCATAAGCGTCACGCTGACTTGATACGACAAGCACTATCTCGCCCGAATTTATCACGCCATCACGCTGTGCGTCAATAAGCGCCTGCAAATTCGTACCGCCGCCCGAAACCAGAACGGCTATTTTTACCTTCTCGCTCATCAGCAGAACACCACTCCGTCGTCACCCTCGATTATCTCGCCGATAACGTAAGCGTCCTCTCCGCAATTTTTGAGTATTTCAAGCGCCGTATCAACCTGATCAGCGGGCACGGTAATGCTCATACCCACGCCCATGTTGAAGGTGTTATACATATCGCGCTCGGGGATATTTCCAATTCTTGCGATCATATCGAATATGGGAAGCACCTTTACTGCCGATTTGTCTATCTTCGCCGTCAAGCCCTTCGGGATAGATCTCGGAATGTTTTCGTAAAATCCGCCGCCCGTAATGTGACTTATTCCCTTCACGTTGACTTTCTTGAGCAGCTCAAGCACGGGCTTTACGTATATCTTGGTGGGCGTCAGAAGCACCTCTGCCACGGATGCGCCCGAAAGCTCGTCACAGCTCTCGGTCAAGGTCTTGTTGTTCTCAACGTCAAACACCTTGCGCACAAGCGAAAATCCGTTGGAATGTACTCCGCTGGACGCAAGCGCGATTATAACGTCGCCGACCTCTGTCTTTGAGTTGTCTATCATCTTTTTCTTGTCCACGATGCCGACGGAAAATCCCGCGATGTCGTAATCGTGCTCAGGCATCATGCCGGGGTGCTCTGCGGTCTCGCCGCCGATAAGAGCGCAGCCCGCTCTCACACAGCCCTCCGCAACGCCCGAAACTATCGCCGCGATCTTTTCGGGATAGTTCTTGCCGCACGCGATATAGTCAAGGAAAAACAAAGGACGCGCACCGCAGCAGATAATGTCGTTAACGCACATAGCAACCGCGTCAATGCCTATCGTATCGTGTCTGTCAAGCAGCATAGCAAAGCGCAGCTTTGTTCCGACTCCGTCCGTACCCGATACGAGCACGGGCTCGTCCATACCCTCAAGGTTAAGCCCAAAGCAACCGCCAAATCCGCCGACGTCATCAAGACATCCCTCGTTTTTAGTTCTTGCGATATGCTTTTTCATAAGCTCGACCGCGCGGTATCCCGCAGTAATATCAACGCCCGCCGCCGCGTAGCTTTCAGATCTTGAATTGTTATGCATAATTTCTACCTTGCCTTTCCTATGTTCATTCCTTGCCGTTCCAGCAGTACGTACAAAGCTCGTCAGCGTCAAGTCCTATCGCCTCGATAATACCTTCAAGCGACTGGAATTCCAGAGATGCGAAATTGAGATTCTTACAAATTGCCTCGCGAAGCTTTTTGCCGCGCTCCGTTGATGCATCGCTGTATTCTTCGATATGCTTAAGACCTTCCTCGCCCTCAAGCTCGAATATCGTGCGACGCGCGATAAGCTCCATATCACTTGTCGAGCGGGCAAAGTTCAAATATTTGCACGCATACATAATAGGCGGACACGCCGAGCGCATATGTACCTCTCGCGCTCCGTTATCATACTAGAATTCACCCGTTTCCCGAAGCTGTGTGCCGCGTTCGATAGAGTCGTCAACGAACAGAAGGTTCTTACCCTCAATAAGCTCGTGGACGGGTATCAGCTTCATTTTAGCCACCTTTTTTCTATCCGCCTGCTTTGCGGTAGTAAAGCTTCTGGGCCACGTGGGCGTGTACTTTATAAACGGACGCGCAAAGGGTATTCTGCTCTGGTTTGCGTATCCGATAGCGTGGGGGGTACCCGAATCGGGAACGCCGCAAACGTAGTCAATACCGTCTGCCTTGCCCAGCTTTTTGTCGTTGTCGGACATTATCGCGCCGTTTCTGCATCGCATTGCCTCGACGTTTATTCCCTCGTATTTAGCGGTCGGATATCCGTAATACGACCACAAAAACGCGCATATTTTCTTTTTCTTCTGCGCGGGCGCAAGCTGCTCGATCTTATCGGGAGATAACTCTATTATCTCACCTGCGCCAAGCTCGCACTCGTCATCATATCCCAGCTTCTGATAAGCAAAGGACTCAAAGGTCACCGCATATCCGTCCTCATTTTTTCCAACAAGCATAGGAATTCTTCCAAGCTTATCTCTCGCGGCGATAAGATTACCGCCATCCTTGAGTATAAGTATAGATACCGTTCCGTCGATAACGTCTTGAGCAAATTTGATGCCCTCTACAAAGCTGCCCTTCTGATTTATAAGCGCCGCAACCAGCTCCGTGGCGTTGATTGCGCCCGCCGTCATGGCATTAAAGTGCACTCCGCCGCACGAGCAATATTTATCCACCAGCTCCTGAGTATTGTTAACTCTGCCGACCGTGCATATTGCAAAGGTTCCAAGATGCGATCTTATAAGCAACGGCTGAGGATCGCTATCACTTATTGATCCGATAGCCGCGCGTCCGCGCATCTCCTCAAACACCCTCTCAAACTTGGTGCGGAACGGCGAGTTGGATATATTATGTATCTCTCGCTGAAGTCCTAACTCCTCATCGTATGCCGCGAGTCCTGCACGGCGAGTACCTAAATGCGAATGATAGTCCGTGCCAAAAAACACGTCCGCCAGACATTCCTCTCTTGACGTAATACCGAAAAATCCACCCATTGAAATTACCTCTTTTTGTTACCGTGTGTCTTATCTGTTGTACTCTGCCT
>JAZRFU010000049.1:0-3247 GCA_045643865.1 Eubacteriales bacterium | reverse complement strand
GTACGTTATGGACCAGAAGAAAACTATTCCGTATAAAATATACATAGAAGAATCGCAGATGCCTACGCATTGGTACAATCTGCGCGCGGATATGAAAAACAAGCCCGCCCCCCTGCTTGATCCCGTGACTCACGAGCCAATGGGCAAGGAAGCCCTCGCGGGCGTGTTTTGTGATGAGCTGATCGAGCAAGAGCTTGACGACACAAATGCCTATTACCCTATCCCCGAGGAAATAAGAAGCTTTTACAAGATGTACCGCCCCTCACCTCTGGTGCGCGCGTACTGCCTTGAGGAAAAGCTGGGCACTCCCGCCAAAATATACTATAAATTTGAAGGCAACAACACAAGCGGAAGCCACAAATTGAACTCCGCTATCGCGCAGGCATACTACGCAAAAAAGCAAGGTCTGGTCGGAGTAACTACCGAAACAGGCGCAGGACAGTGGGGCACGGCGCTCTCTATGGCTTGCTCTTACTTCGGTCTTGACTGTAAGGTCTATATGGTTAAATGCTCCTATGACCTCAAGCCCCATCGCCGCGAGGTGATGAGAACCTACGGCGCTGCCGTAACGCCCTCGCCTTCAATGGAGACAGAGGTTGGTCGCCGCATTCTTGCAGAGCACCCGGACACCGTTGGAAGTCTTGGCTGCGCTATTTCGGAGGCGGTCGAGGCGGCAACGTCCAAGGAGGGCTACCGTTACGTGCTCGGAAGCGTGCTCAATCAGGTAATGCTTCATCAGTCAATTATCGGTCTTGAAACCAAGACCGCGCTCGATATGTACGATATTAAGCCAGATATAATTATCGGCTGTGCGGGTGGTGGCTCTAATCTCGGCGGTCTTATAGCTCCTTTTATGGGCGAAAAAATGCGAGGCGAGGCAGATTACCGCATCATTGCGGTCGAGCCCGAGTCCTGCCCCAGCTTTACACGCGGAAAATACGCGTACGATTACTGTGACACGGGTATGGTGTGCCCTCTGTCCAAGATGTACACTCTGGGCAGCGGATTTATGCCTGCCGCAACTCACGCGGGCGGTCTGCGATACCACGGAATGAACTCCACGTTATCTCAGCTTTACGCGGACGGACTTATGGAGGCGGTATCGGTTGCTCAAACCGAGGTGTTTGCCGCCGCAGAGGAATTTGCTCGCGTTGAGGGTATTCTTCCCGCCCCCGAAAGCAGTCACGCCATCAAGGTTGCGCTTGATATCGCCAAGGAGTGCACCAAAACGGGTGAAGAAAAGACCATTATATTCGGACTGACGGGTACGGGATACTTCGATATGATGTCCTATGAGAAATTCCACAACGGCGTCATGCGCGATTACGTTCCCACAGACGATGAAATAAATGCCGCGTTGGCAAAGCTTCCTAAAATATAACAACAACAAATAGCAAAGCGCTCTTGCGAAATTATCGCAAGAGCGCTCTTTATTTATGCTATTTATGCTTATTTCAGAACGGTAATAGTATGCGAGGTCACCTCGGTCTGTCCGACGGGAACAGCGCGTATGCCAACCTTATTCTCTATTTCATATCCACTGCCCACAACGTCCGGCAGTCCGTTCCACGGCTCTATACACATAAATTCCGAGCCGACAAAATGCCAGAACAAAAGGTATGGAAAATCGGGAAATTCGATTCTTACCGCGCGTCTGCCCGTTCGGTGTCGGAGAGTGACTCCGCGCGATTTGAAATTCTCGAATATCAGCGACTTGCCATCATAATACTTTTCATCAAGCTGAAAAACTCCAAAAGGACAGCGCAGCTCCTCATATTCCTCTGACATAAGCGGTCCGCAACAAAGATAATTCTTCAAGACCTCGTCATCATCAAAAATTATCGCATACTCCGATATTCCCTCAGGTGTCGCGTATCCCTCGTGTGCGCCCACATTATAATACATTGTAGTCTTTCCCGTGTTTGTAACCGCATAATCCACCTTCAACGATTTCTCCGACAACGTATATATTACGCGAAGCTCATACTCAAAGGGGTATTTTTTGAGAGTCTCGTCATTCGAACGGTGCAAAAGCGTAACACTTGCATCGTCGAATTTTTCCACCTCGAAATCCGCAGAATTAGCATATCCGTGCTTTTCGAGCGTATATTCCTTGCCCTCAAACGTAAATTTGTTGTTCTTGAGATTGCTGCATATAGGAAAGCACATAGGCGCACAACGATCCCACACGGAAGGGTCGGAATTCCACATATATTCAACTCCGTCACAGACCATGCTTTTCAGCTCTGCTCCGTACGTTGAGATTCCGACTTGCATTTGCTCGTTTTTCAAGGTTATCATAAAAATCCTCCAAAAAGCGTACTACGATTTTATAATATCATATTATTTATCAAAAAACAAGAGGCAAAAATAAGTTTTTTGTAACAAATACAATAAAGCATCAGCGCAGACAAGCAGAATAGTCATGTCCGCGCTGATGCTTTTGGTATTTAATTAAAGCACGTCAAACGGCGTAATATACACCCAAGAGGATAAGAGCCAATACAACGTACGCAATTCCAACCCACAAAATATGGAGAGGAACTGCACGTCTTTGCTCTTTTTTGCGCATCTTATACTCGTAGAAATCACCTCTACTGCGGTCGATCGTTCTGGGAGTGAACAGATATATCAAGGATTTGAATGCATATCCCATCATATCGAACAGTCCCGTTGATGATATAACCAACAACAGTCCGATTCCCGCAAACAAGAGTCCAACTACGAAAAATCCGTCGCTGATACAAGCCATAACGCTCTCTACGTTCTGTGATGCGAATATTCCGCGCGACCACATTATACCGAACGCAATAATTGCGCCGATTCCCGCAGTTATACCGTACTTCAACAGTGCTTTAGAGTTGTTTTTCTCTTTCATTGCTTCACTTCAGCTCTTTTTGATATTTCTCAAACTCTGCCGAGTTACAATATACAAAATGTCCGGGAGTTATTTCGCGAAGGGTGGGACCTTCCTCAGTATAGTCGTGCTCTGCCAAAGGATTGTAGATAATTCTCTTTCTCTTCTTCTCGTAATCAGGGTCGGGAAGCGGAATTGCAGAAAGAAGCGACTTTGTATAGGGGTGAAGCGGGTTCTTGAACAGCTCAACAGAGGGAGCAAGCTCAACCATCTTACCGTAATACATAACACCGATTCTATCCGAGAAATACTTAACTACAGAGAGGTCGTGCGCGATAAACAGTATGGTAAGACCAAGCTGCTCGCGAAGATCGTTGAGCAGGTTGATTA
>JAZRFU010000048.1:0-8003 GCA_045643865.1 Eubacteriales bacterium | reverse complement strand
TAGCGCATCATAACAACGCATAGCGTTTCATAACTCATAACTTCGCCAAAGGCGAATCATAGCTTCGCGCCAAAACGGCGCGATAAATCCCAATTTGACAGCCAATATTTGCATCTTAATGCCAAAAATCGACCTCTTGGTAAAAAGGTATTTACAATTTTCTTAAATAATGATACAATATAATCACAATGATGGAAGGAGGGCATAACGTGAAGATAGAGATCCCAATCAGCGCGGACGGAAGCGAGAGCGTGATAATAAATTGCCGAGAGCGCGACGAGAGAGTGGAAATAATTGAAAATGCGATAGAAAACGCCCTCCGCGGCATCGGAGATCTAACTCTTTACATAGACGGCACCGAGTATTACGTGCCAAAGGAAGATATACTTTTCTTTGAAACGTACAGCGGTCACGTATGGGCGCACACGAGGAGCAGAATGTATATGTCCAATTATAAGCTATTTGAGCTTGAGGACATTATGCCGTTGTATTTTGAGAGAATATCAAAATCCGCTATTGTTAACGTGAAAGTAATATCGTCGTTGCGCCGAGAGATAACGGGTAACGGAGAGCTTGCCTTCAAGCAAAGCGACAAAAAGGTGTATTTTTCTCGCGGATATTACAAGACGCTCAAGGATAAGATAGAGAAAGTGAGGTTTTTGGGAAAATGAAAGGTTCGAGAATATTCTGGGGAATTCTGTTTGTGCTTATTGCGGTATTGCTTATACTTGATGCGCTTGGCATAATAACGCCTTACGTAAGTATTTTCGGCGAGATAACGTTCTGGCAGATAGCCGGCGGCTTACTTTTGCTGTCGGGTGTTGTATCACTTATCGGTAACGGACAGTTCTGGACGGCGTTCGTGCCGCTCGGATTTATATTTATGATATTTGAGCGTAACATCGCGTTCGCGTGCGGAATTGAGAACGGTGATATTATCAATAACTGGCTGCTTTTCGGTTGTACGCTGTTGCTCAGCGCGGGCTTTATGTTCCTCATTCCCAAGAAAAAGAAGAAAAATCACCTCAAAATATGCGTTAACGGCAGGGAAAAGAATAAATCCTCTATCGGTCACTCGGAAAAGTACGTGGATTGCGCTACCTTTGACGAGGTAAGCTTTGAGAACAATCTCGGTGCGCTTGAAATAAGATTTGAGAACATTGAGATGTATCGCGGCGGCGGAGAGCTTGATATTGAAAATAACCTCGGCGCGACGGAAATATACATACCGTCCACGTGGCGCCTTAAAACCGATATCGACAATTCGCTTGGAAGCGTTGAGATAATCGGCGAGGCGAGCGAGGACGAGAATGCGCCGCTTATCACCATCACGGGCGATAACAGTCTTGGCTCTATCGAGATAAATATACAGTAAAGTAACAAAAAATCAGGTCGGCAATCCGACCTGATTTTTTATTATATCTCGATCACCCTCGCTCCGAAAAGCTGTGCCTCGGCGGTGTCGTGGGAGACCACGACAAGAATTTTATCGCGTGAGATCTCCGAAATGAGAGCGGCGATTTTTTCTTTAAGCTCTCCGTCAAGCGCCGAGAAGGGCTCGTCGAGCAATAGCGCGTCTGCGCCCGATATGTGCGCGAATGTGAGAAATCTTGCAAGGGAAACACGCTGCTTCATGCCGCCCGAAAGCTCCGATGGCATTTTTTTGCCGTCCTCGTCAAGAGATAGACCGACCTTTTCAAAATACGCGTCGGCAACGGGATAATCTGCCTTTTTGGCAACTGCGCGGACGTTATCAAGAGCACTTGCAGAAGGGAAAAGTCGCGGTTCTTGAAACATTACGGCAAATTTTGCGCCGTTCGTGCTTATCTCGCCGCCGTCGGCATTTTCAAGCCCCGAAATAAGTCGCAAAAGCGTGGTTTTTCCGCGTCCGGACGGGCCTGTTATGAGCATCGGCTCGCCCGATACGAATTTAGCCGAAAATTCGTCGAAAATTACCTGTCCGTCGTATGATTTTGATATTTTTACTAATTCTATCACGTCAGCCACCTTTCTTTGCGGTACGGTCAAATACCGCAAGCGTCAGCCATTCGATTATCACGCTTATCACGACCACCGCAACCGTCCACGCGAACAGATCGACGGTCAGAAGCGAATATTTCGCCTCGAATATCTGCTTTCCCACCGACAGAGCAGGCACGAGAAGCACCTCTGCGGCGATGCCCGCCTTCCACGACATACCGACAGAGGAACGGAGCGCGGATATAAAATGCGGTCGTACGCTTGGCAGATATACAAATCCGAGCTTACGCGAGATCGGCATTTTGTAAGCCAGAGCAAGCTCTACAAGCTCCTTGTCTGCCGTACGGATACCCGTTTCCACGTTGCTCCACACTATTGGGATAACTACGATAGCGGATATGACCGCGGGGGTTACGTCGCGGCTCATCCATAAAACGAGCAGAATTATAAACGACGCCACGGGCGTGGATTTGATAACGGCAAGCGCAGGAGAGAAGAAATCCCGTGCCACGCGGCACACCGCGCAGAGCGCACCGCCAAGTATTCCAATCAATATGCCGCACACAGTTCCCGTGACCACGCGGAGCAGGGAAAGGGCGATTGTCAGATAGAAGTCCGATGAAATCATCAGCTCACCAAGCCGCATAAGCACGGCATCGGGCGAGGGAAGCAGCAGCGGCTCTCCGACTGCCAGCGCGGCGATCACCCATAATGCTATCCATACCGCCGCGATAAGCACGTATTTCAGTATGCTTTTAATTCGGTTTGACATAGTATATATCAGAGTCGGGTATCCGTCCGCCTACCGACTGTGGCGCGACGGAATAGAGCGCTTCAAAGAAAGCGTCAAGGCATACCGACATTTCCTCCCCGTCAATGTATTTTATATTGCATTTTGGAATAGCCGCCTGTGCTATTTCCGCCTTGCCCGCAAAGATCTGCTCGCTTACGATCAGTGCAGCGGCATCTGCGGGGTATTCGTTTGTAAAATCAATTGAGCTTTTGTATTCCAAGAGAAACCTTTCAAGCTTTTCGGGATACTTTTCGGCAAATTCGCGGCGTACCACCACACAGCCCTGCATCAGTGAGCTATCCCCGTATATTTTTTCCCACTCGCGCGTCAGATCCAGCGCGACGGTGAGCTTTTCATTTGCACTTTGAGCAATAGTCACCATCGGCTCGGGAAGCACGGCAATATCCACCTTGCCCGATATAAGCGCGGCGCGAAGATCGGCAGGTTGAGCGTATGCGGTGTCAATGAAAACGTCCTTGCCGACCGTAAGACCTGCGCCGTGACATACCGCCTCAAATATAAAAGCAGGATTTTGAGCGGGGCAGTACACCGTCTTTCCGCGAAGCTCGTCCATACTGTCTATTTTCTCACCGCTACTCATAAGATAGAGCACTCCCAGCGTGTTTACCGCGGCTATAATTATCTCGCCGTCAGTTCTTGCATAAAGTGCCGCAGCGGCATTTGTGGGGAGAGCGGCTATATCCGCATCACCGTTTATGAGCGCCGCCTGCACGTTAGCGGCATCTGCCTCTACGGTAAAGCTATAATCAAGCTCACTCCTACCGAGCTTTGCATCACTTATAAGCTTTGCCGCGCCAAAGCCCGTAGTGCCGTTGAGCACATAAACGTTTATGGCTTGGCTGTCAACTTGACTGCACGAGGGCAGAATGCATATAAAAAGCACCGTAGCACAAAATAATATCAAAAATCGGACAAATCTCGTCATATAAATCAACTCCTTTATTTTCCAACAATATTTTACTATGTAAGCGTGATTTTGTCAAGTGGCGTATATGAAATGTAAAGAAAATGTTAACCCGATGCAAACCCCTTTACAAGAACGTGTATATGTTGTATAATTATAGTGAGTAATAATGCGGAATTTTCGCATATCTTGGAGGAATTTATGACACTCGTAATTCTTGCGGCAGGAATGGGCTCGCGCTATGGCGGACTCAAGCAGATAGACCCCATAACCGATAATGGCGAATTTATTATTGACTTTTCTATCTTCGACGCGGTCAAGGCGGGCTTTGATAAGGTCGTTTTCATTATCAAGGAAGAAAATTACGACGCGTTTCGTGAAACGGTCGGTGCTCGTGTTGAACCGTACATAAAGGTTGAATACGCGTTCCAGGAGCTTTATAAGCTTCCCGATGGCTTCACTGTGCCCGACGGCAGAACAAAGCCGTGGGGAACCTCACACGCGCTTATTTGTGCGCGCGAGTTCGTAGATGATAATTTCGCGGTTATAAACGCGGACGATTTTTACGGCAGAGATGCATTTGTAAAGCTTGCCGAGCATCTTAACAGCATAAAGACCACGGATACCAATTACTGTATGATCGGCTATGTGCTTCGCAATACGTTGACCGAGAACGGAACGGTTTCCAGAGGTCAGTGCGCGACGAAGGAGGGCGATATGCTCGACTTTATCGTGGAGAGGACCAAGATAAGAACCAACGGTGCTGACGCGCAGTATCTCGGCGAGAACGACGAGTGGGTAGACCTTCCCGGAAACACGCTGGTATCAATGAACTGCTGGGGACTTACCCCTGCAATATTCGACGAGCTTGAGAGCGGATTTGTGAAATTCCTTTCGGGCGAGGGGGGCAAGGCGCTCAAAAGCGAGTACTATCTCCCCGGTGCTATTGACGAAATGATGCACGCGGATAAGTGCGACGTAAAGGTTTACGCTACTGAGGCATCGTGGTACGGGGTTACCTATTCCGAGGATAAGGCGGCGGTAAAGCAGGCGCTCAAATCGCTCATGAACGGCAAAGAGTATCCCGAAACGCTTTGGGGATAACGCGTATGATTACCAAAATAACACACGACAGTATAACGGAGATAGCGTCGCATTTTGACCTTTGCGGTGAGGTAATGGCGATAAAGGAGTGCAGAAGCGGACATATCAACAGCACCTACTTTATTACCTGCCATGACGGCAAGAACAGTAAGCGCTACACCATGCAGCTGATAAATACCGATATTTTTAAGAATCCCGATGAGGTGATGGAGAATATCGTAAACGTAACGGAGCATATACGCACCTCATTGGAGCACAAGGGAATAGACCCAAGCCGAAGAACGCTTCGCGTGATCTATACGAGCGACGGGAAATGGGGCTACGTTGACAGCGAGGGCAGATATTGGCGATTCTATGAGTTCATAGAAAACGCCGACAACTATATGCAGATCGCCTCGTCAAAGATGTTTGAAAGAGTGGGATACGCATTCGGACAGTTCCAGATGCAGCTTGCGGACTTCGATGCGTCGGTTCTTCACGAAACTATACCGAATTTCCACAACACCGAGGTTCGACTCTCCGCATTCGAGAGAGCGGTTGAGCGTGACGTGTGCGACAGAGCGCGTCTGGTTGAGCAGGAGATAAAATTTGTTCGTGAGAGAAGCCATATCGCTCCGTTTATAAATCAAGGTATTGCGGACGGAACCTTAAAGCTCCGCGTCACGCATAATGATACCAAGCTCAATAATATAATGATCGATCAGGACACCGGCGAGGGGATATGCGTTATAGATCTTGATACGGTAATGCCCGGATCGGTGCTTGCCGATTTTGGTGACAGCATCCGCTTTGGCGCATCAAGCGCGGCAGAGGACGAAACCAATCTTGACGGAGTATATTGTCGACTTGATATGTTCGATGCGTATGCAAAGGGCTTTATCGAGGGGCTTGAAGGGCGTCTTACCGAGTCGGAGATAAGAGCGTTGCCGATGGGCGCACTTGTCATCACCTATGAGCAGGGAATAAGATTCCTTACCGACTATCTTGAGGGCGATACGTATTTCAGAACGGAATACGAGCATCACAATCTTGACCGTGCGCGCAATCAGCTCAAGCTGGTCGCAGATATCGAGAGCAAGATGGGTGAAATGCAGAAAATGATTGAAAAATACATCAAATAAATCAATTATCAGAAAGGCGAAAAAATGTCAGTTCTTATTACGGGTGGAGCAGGATTTATCGGCTCTCACGCAGCAGTTGAATTTTTGGAAGCGGGATATGACGTAGTTATTATGGACAACTTCCGCAACAGTAAGCCGGTGGTGCTCGAAAGAATAAAGGCGATCACGGGCAAGGATTTTAAGTTCTACAAGGCAGATATTCTCGACGTTGAGGCGATGGATAAGATATTTGAGGAAAATCCCGAGATCGACAGCGTTATTCACTTTGCAGGTCTTAAGGCAGTAGGAGAATCCGTGTCTATACCGATAGAGTATTATCACAATAACGTAACGGGAACGCTCCGTCTTTGCGATTCCATGTCGCGCCACGGAGTAAAAACCATAGTTTTCAGCTCCTCGGCAACCGTGTATGGCTCTCCCGACGAGGTGCCGATCAAGGAAAGCGCGCGCGTGGGTAACGCGACCAACCCTTACGGCGAGACCAAGGTAATGATAGAGAGAATACTCAAGGACATATACGTTTCCGATAAGGAGTGGAATGTGTCTGTTTTGCGTTACTTCAATCCTATTGGCGCGCATAAGAGCGGCATGCTCGGAGAGGACCCCAACGGAATTCCCAACAACCTGATGCCCTATATAACCAAGGTAGCGGCAGGCAAGCTGCCTCACCTCAACGTATTTGGAAACGACTATCCCACGCACGACGGCACGGGAGTCCGTGACTATATCCACGTGGTGGACTTGGCGCAGGCACACCTTAAAGCCCTTGAATCCATAAAGGAAACCCACGGTATTGACTATTTCAATATCGGTACGGGTAAGGGATACTCGGTGCTTGACATCGTGAACGCATATATGGATGCGACGGGTATTGAGATCAAGTACGAGATCAAGGACACACGTCCCGGTGACATTGCAGAATGTTATGCAGATCCCACCAAGGCGCGCGAGATACTTGGTTGGACGGCACAGTACGGCATTTTTGAAATGTGCCGCGACGCAAACAATTGGCAGATCAAGAACCCCAACGGCTACGGTGAGTAAGCGGAGGACTGAATATGAATATAGAGAAAAGAGTGTTTGGCGTCACGGAGGGTCGTGAGGTCGATATATACACAATGACTGTTGATAGCGGAATGAGCGTCAGCATCATTACATACGGCGGCGCTATCGTAAAGCTGTTAGCGCCCAATAAGGACGGACGCCTTGCGGACGTTGTGGGCGGCTATGATGACCTTTCAAGCTACGTCGAGGGCGACGGATATCAGGGCGCGCTCATCGGACGCTTCGGCAACCGTATCGCGCGCGGAAAATTTACGCTCGAGGGCAAGGAATACACGCTTTATACCAACAACGGCGAGAATCATCTGCACGGTGGAAAGTGCGGATTTTCCCACAAAATATGGCAGGCAGGGTCGAGAATCGAGAGCGACGGTTGCGTTCTTGAGCTGAATTACGTGTCAGTAGACGGCGAGGAGGGATATCCCGGAACGCTGAACGTCACAGTTACGTATAAGCTCTCGCAGGATAACGCGCTTTCGATAAGCTATAAGGCAACCACAGATAAGACCACGGTGCTCAACCTCACAAATCACTCCTACTTTAATCTCGGCGGATACGCGTCGGGTAAGGTGCTTGACCACGAGGTGTGGATCGACGCGGAAAGCTTTTTGCCCACCGATGCAGGACTTATCCCCACGGGTGAGATAGCTCCCGTAGAGGACACCGCGTTTGATTTTACCACGGCAAAGACGATAGGACGCGATTTTGATCTTAATTACGAGCCGCTCGCACTTGCAGGCGGATACGACCACTGCATCAACTTTACAAAGAAGGACGATGCGATGGCAGAGGCGCGTATCAAGGTAAGAGATCCTAAAACGGGCAGAGAAATGCACGTTTATACGGATATGCCTGCAGTTCAGTTCTATACGGGCAACTTCCTCAACAATGAAAAATATCCCTTCAAGGGCGGATATCCGCAGGGAAAGCAGAACGCGTTTTGTCTTGAAACGCAGAAGATGCCCGACAGCGTAAACCATGCAAACTTCACAAGCTGCACGCTTACGCCCGACGAGGT
>JAZRFU010000047.1:0-5538 GCA_045643865.1 Eubacteriales bacterium | reverse complement strand
GATACTTTCTGATCTTGTAGTCGGATACAAGAGTGTCGCCGAAAACTTCGTCTTTTGCGAACCATCTTGAATCCCAGTTCTTTATAACGCCTACTCTGAGGCCGTGGGGATTAACTTTCTGACCCATAACTCTTGTCTCCTTTCTTAATCTCTTTCCTTAACCACGATAGTTACGTGGCTGGTTCTCTTGAGGATTCTGTCTGCGCTTCCCTTTGCTCTGGGCATAATTCTCTTGAGCGTGGGACCGGGTGTTACGAAGCACTCGGATACGTAGAGCTTGGTGGAATCCATGTGGAAATTGTTTTCTGCGTTTGCGATTGCACTTCCCAAAAGCTTTATAAGGTACTCAGACGCTCCCTTGTGGGTGTTCTTGAGGATTGCCATTGCAGTTCCTGCATCCTTACCTCTGATGAGGTCGAGAACGATCTTAACCTTACGAGGGGAAATTCTCGCATATTTAAGATATGCTTTTGCTTCCATTTTCTAATTCCTCCTGATTACTTACCGTTGTTAGATGTCTTGGAACCGGCATGTCCCTTGAAGGTTCTGGTGGGAGCAAACTCACCGAGCTTGTGACCTACCATATCTTCTACCACATATACCGGAACGTGCTTTTTACCGTCGTAAACGGCAATTGTGTGACCGACAAATTCCGGGAATATAGTGGACGCGCGCGACCATGTCTTGAGAACTTTCTTTTCGCCCTTTTCGTTCATAGCACATACACGGGTGTAGAGCTTTTCTTCAACGAAAGGTGCCTTTTTAAGACTTCTACTCATTTTATATTCCCTCCTTATTTAGCATTTCTGCGTTTTACGATGAACTTGTCTGTGCGTGCCTTCTTATTTCTGGTCTTAAGACCGAGAGCAGGCTTGCCCCAAGGTGTCATAGGCGAAGCGTGACCGATAGGAGACTTACCTTCACCACCACCGTGCGGGTGATCACAGGGGTTCATTACCGAACCGCGTACCGTAGGACGAATGCCCTTGTGTCTGGTCTTACCGGCCTTACCAACCTTAACAGTGTCGTGGTCAACGTTGCCGATCTGACCGATAACTGCCTTACAGTCGAGGCGAACGTATCTTACCTCGCCGGAAGGAAGTCTGATCTGTGCCATGCCGTTTGCTTCCTTAGAGAGAAGCTGTGCCATGGTTCCTGCGGAACGAACGAGCTGTGCGCCCTTTCCGGGATAGATCTCTATGCTGTTGATAAAAGTACCAACGGGGATATTTGCCAAAGGAAGAGCGTTACCGGGCTTAATGTCGGCGCCTGCGCCGGAGTAAACCTTGTCGCCTACCTTGAGGCCTTCGGGAGCTACGATGTAGCTCTTAACGCCCTCTTCATTCTGAAGAAGAGCAATGAAAGCCGTTCTGTTGGGGTCGTACTCGATAGCGATTACTTCAGCGGGAGACTGGCTCAGACGCTTGAAATCGATAATTCTGTACTTAACCTTGTTGCCGCCGCCTCTGTGACGAACGGTGATACGGCCATAGCTGTTACGGCCGGAGTGCTTTTTCTTGACAACCACAAGACTCTTCTCGGGAGTGTCCTTTGTAATAACATCCTTGTAAGCGGTTACAGACATGTGTCTTCTCGCGGGTGTCGTAGGTTTATACTTTAATGTAGCCATTTTATTCGACCTCCCTCTTAGTTCATGCCTTCGAAGAACTCGATGGTCTTGGAGTCAGCAGTCAGAGTAACGATTGCCTTCTTCCAAGCAGTTGTGTAACCGAAGTGTACACCGTATCTCTTGGGCTTTCTCTTCATATTGATCGTGTTTACGGCCTCGACCTTAGTGCCGGGGAACATTGCTTCAACCGCGCGTGCGATCTCTGCCTTGTCCGCTGTCTTTGCTACCTTGAACACATATTTCTTCATGCCGACCATATCCATGGACGCCTCGGAAATAATGGGCTTTATGATTACATCTTCAAGCATTCTCATTATGCATATACCTCCTCGAGCATTTTAACAGCCGCTACGGTAGTGATGAATGTATCTGCATTCAAAATATCGTATACGTTGATAGTGTTGTAGAGGCAAGTCTTTGCGCCGGGAATGTTAGCGCAGCTCTTTACGATGTAGCTGTCAACCGTAGGAAGAACCACGAGGGGCTTCTTCTCAGCACCGAGTGCCTTGAACATAGCAACCATGGTCTTGGTCTTGTAGGTGTCAAGCTTGATATCGTCAACTACGATGAGCTTACCGTTGTTAACCTTATCCGTAAGAGCGCTGATAAGAGCAAGTCTTTTCGTCTTCTTGTTGAGGTTCGTGCGATAGCTTCTGGGCTTGGGACCAAGTGCGATACCGCCGTGTACCCACTGAGGAGAACGGGTCGAACCCTGACGTGCTCTACCTGTACCCTTCTGTCTCCAGGGCTTTCTTCCGCCACCGGAAACTTCAGAGCGAGTAAGAGTGGACTGTGTTCCCTGTCTCTGATTGAGAAGGTACGCTCTTACTGCAGCGTGGAGGACTGTGCCGTTTACGTTTTCAGCTCCGAAAAGAACGTTCGAGAGCTCCATAGTTCCGACTTCTGCGCCGGCCATGTTATACACTTTAATTGTAGGCATTATTCATTTCCTCCTTTCGATTATGCTTTGATCGAACCGCGAATGAATACGATACCGTTCTTCGCACCGGGAATAGCACCCTTAACTGCGAGAAGGTTCTTTTCGCTGTCGATCTTAACAACCTTGAGATTGAGTACAGTTACCTGCTCGTTACCGTACTGACCAGCCATCTTCTTGTTCTTGAAGATTCTTGCAGGGTCAATAACACCCATGGAACCGGGCTGACGGTGGATAGGACCTGTACCGTGAGTCATTCTGAGGTGGTGGTGATTCCATCTCTTGATAACACCCGAATAACCACGGCCCTTTGTCATACCTGTTACGTCGACCTTTTCACCAGCGGCGAAGGTATCGACGGTAATGACGTCGCCTACGTTATATGCGGAGCAGTCGTCAAGGCGGAACTCCTTGAGGTGTCTCTTAAATGTAACACCTGCTTTTTCGAAATGACCTTTTTCAGCTTTGTTGGTGTGCTTTTCCTTCTTGTCCATGAAACCAAGCTGAACGGCGTCATAACCGTCGTTTTCTGCGGTCTTCTTCTGCACTACTGCACAAGGACCTGCTTCGATGACTGTTACAGGGATGACATTTCCCTTTTCATCGAAGATCTGAGTCATACCGATCTTTTTACCGATAATTCCCTTGTTCATTGTTTTTTCCTCCTGTAAATTATTGGTTGGTTCGGATCATGTCCGCCCAACATGACTTACAAAGTTACCGTCACAGCTCTCGCTGCCGGCTGTTGTCTTTGTTTGCGAGTGGAAGCTCGCTTGTTTGCTTGATAATAAATATTAATAAATGTAGGGTTTCGATCAAAGCTTAACTTCGATCTCTACACCTGCGGGGAGCTCAACATTCATAAGAGCGTCAATCGTCTTCTGATTGGGCTTAATGATGTCGATAAGTCTTTTGTGAGTTCTCATCTCGAACTGCTCACGTGCGTCCTTGTACTTGTGTACAGCGCGGAGGATAGTTACTATCTCTCTCTCCGTGGGAAGCGGGATAGGACCCGAAACCTCGGAGCCGTTTGCCTTTGCAACGGTCACGATCTTCTCGGCTGCTGTGTCGATAAGAGTGTGATCGTAGCTCTTAAGACGAACTCTGATCTTCTGATTTACTGCCATTTTTAATGTGCCTCCTTTCAGTATTTCGCTTTCGTGGGTTCAACGTAAACCCTCAAAAGCTTTCAAAAGTGGGGCGTTTCTTCGTACACCGTGCCGTGCGTTCCTATCTCTTTACATTAAAATACGGAGTTTACCTGCATCAGCATCTGACAGATAAATTCCGAAATTCACAATAAAAAGATTGGACCACCTAAGCACCACTATGCCGCATGTTGCAAGGTGTGCGTACGAAAAGTACGTCGCCCGATTATTCGGACATACTCCACGAAAATTACCTTTCAGAGCGTCCCCTGAAAGCAACCTCTCGTTTCATCGCATATCAAGCTCTACTATTATACTTTATTTTCGCATTTTTGTCAACAGAATGATGAGTGTTGCTTCGTAGAAATTTACACAAATTTTAACCCCATTTTTATGCACTATATACAAAAACACGTCATTTTTGGTTCAAATCGCCCATTTTTGCCCCTGTAAAAGCTTAATTCAACGGTGTTTTTTGTGATAAATTATAACAAATAGCCAAAAATGCGTCCAAAGGAGCAAAAATATAGCTAAATATTGAATTTTTTTGATAAATTTATTTGAATTGTCCATTTTAAGTTAACAATTTCATTATATAATAAATGTAGATGAGAATTGAAACCAAATCGGAGATCAAAATGAACGATTTATCATACACCGTCAAAAGCCGAGAGCAAAATAAGCTTTCCATAATTCGCGCCGCATGCGCCATCATTGCCGCCATAGCAGCGCTTCTGGGAGCAGCGGCAGTATTTCTCTGCCGCGAGGAGCCATCGCGCTATCTGAACAGCTCTCCCGCAACATACGCTTTCTACTTGGCAATAGCACTCGGGGTCGTATGCGCCGTCGCCTGCCTGTTTCTTTTTAAGTCAGGCACAACCGAGCAATCGGAGCGCCCCAATTTAGCGCAACGCATATTTGGGATAGTAGCCCATGCCGCACTCCTGATAGCTGCGTTCACCGTGATAACAAGCGACGCACCAACCGTCATCAAGGCAATAGTCATCATATCATCGCTGATGGGTAGCTTCATGAGCAACGAAAGCGGCAATGTTAATTCCGCGCTTGCAGGAGCATACGCCAAGGTACTGTTCTGCATACTCATTATATCCATGCTTTATATCGACCTGACCGTCGAAATGAACAGTCCATTCAAGCTTATGATCCAATTCGCCGCCGCGTCGGTCGCCCTCACCTCTCTTTGCGACGCAAGACGCATAGCGTTTGGAATCAGCGCCAAGCTTTCAGTTGGCGCCAAGGTTCTTGCGTGTGTTCTGGGACTGTCATCGGGAGCAGTTACGATAGTGGGCGCAATATTCAAGGGCGGACTCGTTCCCACGCAGTATCTTATCTACTCCGCGTATTTTACAGCAGAGGCGATCCGAGCAATTGTTTCTCTTTTCGGATCCCGCGTAGCTCTGTCAGACTCTATATAATATAAATGAAAGGAATGTGCAAGATGAAACCCGTTTCCTCTAATTCCGCCAATACAAGAATCCAATGGCTTCACAAAAAAATAGCCAATATGTATTATCCAAATGCCATGAGATTGGCAGAGCGCTTCAATATATCTCACCGTCAGGCGCAACGCGACGTGGACTACCTCAAAAAGAAGCTGGGCGCGCCGCTTGAGTATAGCATGGAGCACAAGGGCTACTACTATTCCGAGCAGTATTCCCTGCCCCTCGTCTTGTCAAGCGACAACGACGATTCGCTAACCGAGCTCGCCGATAGCATGTCGGGCGCATCTCTGCAAGCAGAAAACACATTTGTGCAGATGCAGATACCCTATACCGCAACCGTCGAGATCGCAGACAAGCTCT
>JAZRFU010000046.1:0-4034 GCA_045643865.1 Eubacteriales bacterium | reverse complement strand
TTTTCCATTCAAACACCATCATCATACATTCATACGGTGAAAGAGTGTTTATATCTGTATTCTTGATTTCCTCTATGACCTGATCCGAGATGCAGTCGTCAAAGGTGATAAGAGAATCGTCCTTTTCCACTGTCTTTATCTCATTGTCGGTCAGCTTTATATTCTTTGCGCTTTCCTCAACCGTAGCAAGTATCTCCTTGGCGCGCTTGATAACCTCACCGGGCAATCCCGCGAGCTTTGCGACCTCGATACCGTAGCTGTCGTCAGTTGAGCCGCGAATGATCTTACGAAGGAACGTTATACTGTCACCGCGTTTCTTTGCGGCGATGTTGTAATTGACTATACCGTCAAACTCGTTCTCCATCGACGTAAGCTCGTGATAGTGCGTGGCAAACAGTGTTTTCGCACCAATTTTGCGGCCTGCAGTGTATTCAACTATCGCTCTCGCTATACTCATTCCGTCAAACGTGGATGTGCCTCGTCCGACCTCATCGTATATTATCAAGCTCTTTTTGGTTGCATTTCGCAGAATGTAAGCCACCTCGTTCATTTCAAGCATAAAAGTAGACTGTCCCGATGCAAGATCGTCCGACGCGCCAACACGCGTGAATATCTTGTCAACAATACCGACAGTTGCCTCTGCCGCAGGCACGAACGATCCCATCTGTGCCATAAGCACTACGAGAGCGACCTGACGCATGTAGGTTGATTTACCCGCCATGTTAGGTCCTGTAATGAGCAACAAGCGGTCGGTATGCATATTGAGATTGGTGTCGTTAGGCACAAAATAGCTGTCCTTCACGAACTGCTCTACAACCGCGTGTCTGCCGTCCTTTATGATTATCTCATCAGACGAGTTGACCTCGGGGCGAACGTATCTGTTCTTTGCCGCAACCGTTGCCAAGCTGTAATATGCATCTATCTGTGCGATAAGCATCGCCGTCTTTTGTATTCTTGAACTGTTCTCTGCTACTGTTGAGCGTATTTCGCAGAACAGATCGTATTCCAGTGAGAAAAGCTTGTCCGATGCGCCAAGCACCTTGGCCTCCATGTCCTTAAGCTCTTCGGTTATGTATCTCTCACAGTTGGAGAGCGTCTGCTTTCTAATATATCTGTCGGGCACGAGAGATATCTGCGACTTGGTGACCTCTATATAAAATCCGAATACTCTGTTGTATCCGACCTTAAGCGTCTTTATTCCCGTCGCCTCGCGCTCCGATTCCGCGATCTGCTCCCTCCACTCGTCGCCGTGTCCGATTATATTTCTGAACTCATCAACACGGTAATCGTATCCGTCAGCTATCATTCCGCCCTCACGGACAGTCAACGGTGCATCTGCTTTTATTGCCTTGTCGATAAGCTCGCATATATCCTCAAGAGTATCAAGCTCCTCATATATACGGTGAAGCTCGTTTGACGTGCAACCCGAAATAAGCGCTTTAAGCTCCGGTAATATACGAGAGCTATCCGCAACCGCGCGCAGATCTCTTGCGTTTGCAGAGCCGTAAACTATCTTGGTCATAAGACGTTCAAGGTCAAGCACACTGTCAAGGAGATCGGATATCTGCTCGCGAAGCATAAAGTTTCCGTAAAGCTCCTCAACGGCATTTTGTCTACGCTTTATAGCAGACTCCGTAATGAGAGGATGCTCCACCCATTTACGAATCAAGCGCGCGCCAAGTGAGGTGCGTGTCTTATCAAGTACCCAAAGAAGCGTTCCTTTTTTCTCCTTTGTCCTCATGGACTCGGTAAGCTCAAGGTTTCTTCTTGTGTTGACGTCAAGCTCAAGATACTGTCCGCTCGAATATACGTTGAGCTTGTTTATGTAGGATATATCTTTCTTTTGCGTGTCCTTGATATAGTCGAGCATAGCTCCGACCGCGCAAACAACGCTCCTCTCGGATACGTCATCTTCCTTTAAGGTCTCGCAAAACTGCGCCTTTACCGCCTCAAGACATCTTTCGTATTCAAAACGGTTAAACTGTCTGTCATTAAGCATCGCCTGTATGCGATTTTTAATAAACTCCGCAGTTGAAGCAAATTTCATCTCGTCAAGATTTACGATAACCTCACGGGGAGAGTACGTACCAAGCTCATTTGCGAGCTTTGTTTCTCTGCCGTCGCCCGAAAAATACGTAGCATATATTTCAGCCGTGGATATATCGCAAAAGCAAGCACCTATATCCTCCTCGCCGATATAAAGCGAGCAAAGGTAGTTGTTCTTCTTGTCAGAGAGCAATTCCGACTCGATAAGCGTGCCGGGAGTTATAACACGCACGACATCTCGCTTTACAAGCCCCTTTGCCAGCGCGGGATTTTCAACCTGCTCACAAATAGCGATCTTAAAGCCCTGCTCTATAAGCTTTCCTATGTAACCGTCAACGGAGTGAAAAGGAACGCCGCACATAGGCGCTCTTTGCTCCTCTCCGCAATCTCTGCCCGTAAGTGTCAGATCAAGAGCACGGGACGCAACGATAGCATCGTCAAAAAACATCTCGTAGAAATCTCCGAGTCTGTAAAACAGAAGGTGGTCACTGTATTGCTTTTTTATCTCAAAATATTGCTCCATCATGGGAGTCATATCTCAAAAACCTCGATTCTTTGATTTTCGGTGTCAGTTATTTTAGTGGCATCCGCCGCAGGTGGAGCAATCGTGCGTGCACGAGGGTGTCGTTCCCGTAGCGTTGAACATTATCGTATTATTTACAGTCTGCATAAGCTCGTTAACGTCGCTCTGTGCCTCGTCAAGCTCAACAAAAAGCGGATCTGTGGTTATTGCCGCGTATATCTCGTCAATTCTGTCCTGAATTCTCGTCAACGCATCGGTATCTATATCCGCGCTGTCACCCATGGTGGTGAGCGCCTGCTGCTGAATTCCGTATTCCATAAGCAGATTGTTTATTTTCTCGCTGCTCTCGTATGCCTTTTTTGCAGCTTCCATTCTTTTCATTCTCTGGTCTTCCTTGATCGCCTGACCAAGCTTGGACGCAAGCTCGTATATACTCATATTCCTTCTCCTTAATTTACCTTTTCTCCGTAAAGAGCAAAGGTATCTGCTTTTGTTATTTTTAAGCTCAAAAATTTACCTATGTCGTTCTCGTTTCCTTCGAACAACACTATTTTATTTCCCTCACTGCGACCCGAATATACATCGGGATTGTTTTTACTCGGCCCGTCACACAGGACCTTAAGCACCTTGTTTTCCAAGGGCTTGTTCTTTTGAAGTGCTATTGTATTCTGGACGTCAAGCAGACGCTTGAATCTCTCGCCCTTTACCTCGTCGGGTATTTGATTTTCTTTTTCGGCGGCGGGAGTTCCCTTGCGCGGCGAATATATGAACGAGTAGGTCATATCAAACTGCACGCGTTCAAGCATACGGAGCGTACATTCAAAATCCTCCTCGCTCTCACCGGGAAATCCAACTATTATATCGGACGATATGGTGACGTCGGGTATCTTTTCTCTCATATAGTCCACGATACCGAGATATTTTTCCGTATCGTAATGACGGTTCATTTCCTTTAATACCTTGTCGCTTCCCGACTGCATAGGCAGGTGGAACTGATGCGCAATATGCTTTGACGAGGCAATAACATCTATAAGCTTTCTTGACGCGTCCTTCGGGTGACTTGTCATAAAGCGCAGATAATAGTCGCCCTCAATTTTATCGAGATCGGCAAGCAGATCGGCAAAATCGTACGACTCACCGTCGTCGCTCTTGGCGTCCTTTCCGTAAGAGTTTACGTTCTGACCGAGCAGGGTTATATCCTTGTATCCGTCTTCAACCAATCCTCTTACCTCGTTTATTATATCTTCGGGGCGGCGGCTTCTCTCGCGTCCTCTTACGTAAGGAACGATACAGTACGTGCAGAAATTGTTGCAGCCGTACATAATAGACACCCACGCGCGATAGCTTGACTCTCTGTGCACAGGCATGCCCTCTGCTACAAGATATTCTTTTTCCTCCGGACAGTAAAGACGCTTGCCGCGCTTCATTTTCTCATATACAAGCTCGGGCAGGCGGTACAGTGATG
>JAZRFU010000045.1:0-2798 GCA_045643865.1 Eubacteriales bacterium | reverse complement strand
CGTTGATAAGATAAACAAGTTCCTCGGCGTTCACCTCGACTACGACTATATGAAGAACGTGCTTGAACGTCTTGAATGTCGCGTTGAGGGTGACAAGATATACGTTCCCTCCTTCCGTCAGGATCTTACCTGCATGCAGGATATCGCAGAGGAGATAATCCGTATCTACGGATACAATAAGATAGAGTCCACCTGTATCTATGCCGAGACCACTCAGGGCGGCAGAACGCCCAAGCAGCAATTTGAGGTTGATTGCGAGTATGCGCTCTACGGTATGGGCTTTGACCAGATACAGACCTTCTCATTCATCAGCCCCAAATATTACGACAAGATCCGCCTTGATGTCGACAGTCCCCTGCGCCAGAGCGTTGTAATCAGCAATCCTCTCGGCGAGGACACCAGCGTTATGAGAACGACTGCCCTTCCCTCTATGCTTGAGGTGGTGGCGAGAAACTGCAACTTCTCAAACGACGACGTTCGCCTGTTTGAAATGGCATCAATATACATTCCCAATGAGGACAAGACGCTTCTTCCCGACGAGAAGAAGGTCATCACGCTTGCCGCTTACGGCAAGGACGAGGATTTCTATGCGCTCAAGGGCGTAGTTGAAAATATTCTTTGCCTTGCAGGCGTTAAGGGGGCGAAATTCGTATCCTGCTCCACCGACAAGTCCTACCATCCCGGAAGATGTGCAAGAATCGTTTCCGCAGACGGCTGTGAGCTTGGCACCTTCGGTCAGATCCATCCTCTGACGGCGGCAAACTACGGCGTTGACATTCCCGTATATGCCGGCTCGCTCTCCTTTGACGCCATCTGGGATAATGCCGACAGAGTTATTGACTACAAGCCCCTGCCCAAGTTCCCCGCAGTATCGCGCGACTTCTCCTTCGTTTGCGACGAGGAGCTTGAGGTAGGTACTATCGCCGAGGTCATGGAAAAAGCATCTGGCAAGCTCTGCGAGGGCGTTAAGCTCTTTGACGTATATCGCGGCGAAAAGCTTGGTGAGGGCAAAAAGAGCGTTGCTTTCCGAGTAACTCTCCGCGCTACCGACCGCACGCTTACCGTTGAAGAAGCAGACAAGGTTTCCAACAAGATAATAAAGGATCTCAAGTTCAAGCTCGGCTTGAATATCAGAGAATAAAGAGTGACGGATATGGCAGAAAAAAGCAGAACAGAAAAGCTCAATGAATACGCTCGCAGAGTAAAGGCGGGCGAGGTGCTTACTCCCGAGGAGATCGCAGACCGCGACAAGCTCCGTCAGGAATACATCGAGGCATTCCGCAAGAATTTCCGCGCACAGATGGACAATACCGTCATTCAGTATCCCGACGGTACCAGAAAATCACTCAAAAAGGATTAAAGATCATTTTTAAAGGCAAGAACGCTCGCGTTCTTGCCTTGTTTTTTACTTTATACATAAAAAGCTTTTTATTATTGACTTTTGAGTAAAAAAAGTATATAATTGATATATAAATATCACGATGGAGGTTTATATGAACTATTATCTTCGATTCCCCGAGGGACGTCTGCGTGCCGTAACGCTCAGCTATGACGACGGCGTGGTTCAGGACGAGCGATTTCTCGATATAATAAACAGATACGGCTTGAAGTGTACGTTCAATATAAACGGAATTTACGTCGATCCCGAGATAAAAAACGATCCGTCAAGAAGAATGGATCGCGAGCAAGCGATGGCTCTCTATTGCGGCAAGCGCGGCGATGGACACGAGATCGCGTCGCACGGTTATTCCCATCCCTTCCTCCACTTGATGCCGTCCGATCGCGTAGCACACGAGATAATCAAGGATCGCGAGGTGATTGAGGGTATGATGGGCGCAGTTGTTCGCGGATTCGCATATCCCTACGGCGCTTACAACGATGAGGTTGTCAACGTGCTCAAGACGTGCGGGATCGCTTATGCGCGCACCACGCAATCGACTCACGATTTCGGTATTCCAACCGATTGGCTCCGTATGCCCGCAACCTGCCACCACAATGATCCCAAGCTTCCAGAGCTGGTAGATAACTTCCTTACCGATTCGACGCACCGCATATTCAAAAAGTGGCCGCGTCTGTTCTATCTGTGGGGACACACCTACGAATTTGACGACCGCAACAACTGGGACGTTATCGAAGAATTTGCCGAGAAGATCGGCAACCGTGACGACGTATGGTACGCTACAAACATTGAAGTGTACGACTACGTAGAGGCGTACAGAGCGCTCAAATTCTCTGCCGACGGCTCATACGTTTACAATCCCTCTGCTCTGACCGTCTGGTTTGCTATCGAGGACAAGGAGATAAAGGTCGAGGCGGGACAGACCGTCAAGATCAAATAAGATATGGAAATTAAAAGATTTTTTAAAAACGACAACGGATTTGTATGCGCGCATTGCGGCCGCGAGGTGCTTCCTCTCGGCTATACCTCACGCAATCATTGCCCGTTTTGCCTTTGGTCGCTCCACGTGGATATAAATCCCGGCGACCGCGCCTGCGAGTGTCGCGCTCCAATGGAGCCCGACAAGGTCGTGACCGATGCCAAAAAGGGATTTATCATTATCCATAAATGCACGGGCTGCGGTGAGATACACAGAAACAAGGCGGCTCACGAGGCGGACGTTCAGCCTGAGCGGAAAAAGCTACTGATCGCACTTACCTCGTCGGAATTCAAAATATAAAAATTCGCAAAGGTTAATTTAATATGCAAAGATTGTTGCAAACACAAGGAAAAATTCTCGGTGTTGATTTCGGCGACAAGCGCACAGGGCTTGCCGTATGCGATAAAACTCGGTTTTTAG
>JAZRFU010000044.1:0-2330 GCA_045643865.1 Eubacteriales bacterium | reverse complement strand
CTTCGGTCAGCAGGGATACGGATACAACGTAAACTACCTGTTTGCCAAGATAAGCGAAATACTCGGAGTAAGCGCCGGCTTTAAGGCGGCGATAATCGGCGCGGGCGACCTCGGTCGTGCCTTGGTGCATCTTTCTATGTTTGAAAAGCGCGGAGTTGATATTGTTGCGCTCTTTGATACCGACAACGAGGCAGAGGGTAAGGACTGCGCGGGCGTTCCCGTGTATCCTATTGAGGAGCTTGAGAGCTTTTGTGCGGACAATCAGGTGGACATTGCGGTCATCGCGTGCCCCAAGCCCTACGTAAAGGACATAGCAAGCAGATGCGTGAATCTTGGCGTAAAGGGAATATGGAACTATATGGGTGTTGAACTTGATTATACCGACGAGGACATCGTGGTTGAAAACGTACACCTTGGTGACTCGCTTATGATACTTAATTGCCGTATATGCCGTAATGATTCGGGAGAAAAGAGCGAAGACGGCGATAGCATTGATTCGGAGCTGTAAAAAACATATTATGCCGCATTCGCGGCAGATGGAGATAAAAGTGAAATATAAAGTAATATATGGAGAGCACGTAACGGCGTTCCCAAAATCTGCGCTTGACGTATTGAAACGGGCGGGAGCGGCTGACTTAAAGGTTCTGCTTTGCCTTTGCGCAGAGGACGGAGGAGCGGATATAAAGAAGCTTGTCAAGCTGACGGGCTGTGATGCTGATGAGGTCAGAGATGCTATGGCATTCTGGCGCGGCGCGGGTGTGGTTGAGGCGGATAATACCGCCGTCAAGGAAGCTACCTCGCGTAAAAAAGCTACACCTGACGATACTGTAAACAATGACGCGGATAAAAAGTCAGAGAAAAAGCTGACAAGAGCAAATGAGCTTCCGTCATATACGTCGGATCAGCTTTCGGATATAGTTGAAGAGAGAGCAGAAATTGCTACGCTTATCACCGAGTGCCAGAATATAATGGGCAAGATGTTTAATATCAAGGAGATCAACGTGCTTATCGGCTTGGTTGACTATCTCGGACTTGATTGCGAATACATAATGATGCTGCTCACTCACTGCGTATCAATAGATAAAAAGACGTTGCATTATGCCGAAAAAATGGCGTTCTCGCTTTACGATGCGGGCATCTGCACCTCTGCGGAGCTTACGGCAGAGTTTGAAAAGCGCGATCGCGTGCATAATATTTCAAACAAAATACGCTCGCTCTTCGGTCTTGGCGACAGAGCATTTACCACAAAGGAAAAGAAGCTTATCGCATCGTGGGTAAACGATATGGGCTACGGCGCGGATATTATTGAAAGAGCGTACGAGGTTGCCGCAGATGCAACGGGTAAGGGGTCCATTCCTTATGCCAATTCGGTGCTTGAACGCTGGAATTCAGAGGGCTTGCGAACGCTTGAGGACATTGAGCGCTCCTATCAAAAGGATGAGAACGTTCTGGACGGCGGAAGCAGCTTTGATACCGATTCGTTCTTTGCGGCGGCGGTCCGCAGAGCGCTTGGCGACGATTGATCTTTATAAATTATTTGAATATCATCGCATTTTGCGAATGAATGAGGACTAATATGGGATTTAACAGGGAAAATTACGCAAGAATAAAGGAAGAATACGACGGGAAGTATCTTCGCGCGGCAGAGGCGGCGCGTCTTCGTCGCGCAGAGGTACATGCTATTGTGCCCGAGATACGCGAAATAGACAGACAGCTGGCGGCTACGGGCATTAAGGTGTTCGAGGCATCTATGCGCGGCGACAAGCAAGCTGTTGACCGCATAGGCGAGGAAAATGCCAAGCTGATGAGTGAGCGCGCAGAGCTGCTCGTCAAGAACGGATATACCGCTGACTACACCGAGATAAAATACGAGTGCGAGGAGTGCGGGGACACGGGAGTTGTTGACAACCGTATGTGCCGCTGCATGAAGAAAAAGCTTGTCGAGGCGGGCTTTGAGTCGTCGGGAATGGCAGATCTTATCAAGCGTCAGCGCTTTGATAATTTCTCGCTTGACTATTACCGTCAAAGCAAGGACAGCTATGCGAGAATGAGCGCGATATACAAGGTGTTGCTCAAATATGCCGAGGATTTCCAGACCGATAGCGCGGGCAATATCGCAATGTTCGGCGGCACGGGACTGGGCAAAACCCACCTTTCAAGCGCACTTGCGGGAGTAATTATTGAAAAGCGAAACGACGTTTATTACACCAGCGCGACCAATATGTTTGCCGATTTTGAGCAAAAAAGATTTGGCAACAGTATCTCGATGGATACGACGGGCGACATTTCGCAGTATTTCTCCTCGGATCTTCTTATTATAGACGATCTTG
>JAZRFU010000043.1:0-13614 GCA_045643865.1 Eubacteriales bacterium | reverse complement strand
CTATCTTGGGATCGACGGCATCGAGAAACTCTTGTGTTGTTGACGTGCTGGAGCCGTGGTGTCCTGCCTTGAGAACGTCACACTTGAGCGCTTCCTTGCTCCATTTATCAAGTATATCCACCTCGGATTTCTTCTCGGCGTCACCCGTGAGCATTATCGAGGTGCTTCCGTATTCCGCCTTTATGACTATACTCATCTCGTTGGGATCGTCATAGTCCACAACGGGCGCGATCACCGTATTTCGAAGTGAGCCGAGCAGGAAGCTGTATCCGCTATGCTCGCAGTCCTCGCCCTCGCCGATCAGTATGAGATTGACGTTCTTTTCCTCAATCGCGTCTATCATTCTCTCATACGTCTTGGTGGTCGCCACGTAGTCGGGCAACAGTACGTTTTCCACGTTGTAATTCTGTATTATATAGTCGGCACTGCCGATATGGTCTGCATCTGTATGTGTAAATACCACGTATTTGAAGCTATTTATCTTAGCCGCCTCAAGATATGCGACAAGCGCCTCGCGCTCTCCGCTCTCGCTCGTATCGATAAGCATATTGCCCGATTTGGTAGTTACGAGTATCGCATCTCCCTGACCTACGTCGATAAAGTGGAACAGTACCTCTCCGTCCGCAGCCACGGGCGGTTTTTCTACGTTATTTCCCTTGCCTGCATCGCCGAAGAAGGATATTCCAAACCATTGCTCGCCGAAGTTATACAAAAGAAACGCTGCAACGGCAAGTATCAAGAGTATCGCAATTATTATCGGCGACTTGCGCACGGTGCTTCTGACCTTGCGGCGCGCTCGGCTTTTGGCGCGACTTTTTACCTTTGATTCCACAGTTGCCATATAAATCTCCATTCTGCCGCGCGTGCGGCACAAATAATGTCCTTATCTTTATCTATCAGACTACCTGAACCTTAAGCAGATTGGTAGTTCCCGCGAGCTTGAGCGGAACACCTGCGGTAATGACTACCTTATCGCCCTTTGAAACTATGTCAAGCTGGCGCGCGCAGTCGATAGCGTGTAGGAAAAGACGGTCCGTGTCGTCCTGATTTATCGCAAGCACGGGGCACACTCCCCACGACATTGAAAGCTGATGGAAGGTCTTGAGGTCAGGCGTTGCCGCAACTATCGGCTCGGACGGGCGGAATTTAGATACTCTGCGCGCCGTTGTTCCCGATTTTGTGACCGCGATTATTGCCTTGGCTCTGATATCTCTTGCGGTGGTACACGCCGCGTCGCATATAGCGTTGGTAAGGTCGCTGACATCCTCATCGTGATTAAGACCTGCATAGACGTTCATTTCCATAGCGTCCTGCTCGGCTCTCTCGGCGATCTTGGACATTACCTTTACAACGTGCGCAGGGTGATCGCCCATAGCCGTTTCTCCCGAGAGCATTACTGCGCTTGTACCGTCAAATACCGCGTTTGCAACGTCGGTTATCTCGGCTCTGGTGGGAGTTTTGGAGTGTATCATCGTTTCAAGCATCTGCGTTGCGGTGATTACCATTTTTCCCGCGCGGTAGCACTTGCGGATAAACTTTTTCTGTATTCCGGGGAGCTTTTCAAACGCGATCTCGACACCCATATCTCCGCGCGCGACCATAATTCCGTCGCAGTTAGCAAGTATCTCGTCAAAGTTTTCAACGCCCTCGGCATTCTCTATTTTCGCGATTATTCTGATAGAATGTCCGCCGTAGTAGTTGAGCAGCTTGCGAAGCTCGATAACGTCGTTCTTACTTCTTACAAACGATGCCGCAACAAAATCAACGTCCATCTCGATACCAAATCGCAGATCCTTCTCGTCCTGCTCGCTGATATAGGGCATATTGAGATGAACTCCGGGAAGATTTACTCCCTTTCTGCTCGACAGAACTCCACCCGTGATTACCTTGCATATTATATCGGTACTCGTCAGCTCCACTACGACAAGCTCTATAGCTCCGTCGTCAATAAGTATCTTCGAGCCGACCGAAAGCTCTGCGGGAAGCGAGGGATAGGTTACGGAAACTCTATTCTCATCGCCCTCAATGCTCTCGGACGTAAGAGTAAATTTCTGCCCTGCCACAAGCTCTATTTTAGAGCACGCAAACGTGCCTATACGTATCTCGGGGCCTTTGGTATCAAGCAGGACCGCTGCGGGCAGCTTAAGACGGTCACGCACCTTACGGAAAAGCTCGATTCCCTCTCTATGATATTCATGAGTTCCGTGCGAAAAGTTGAAGCGGGCAATGTTCATTCCGTTTCTGAACATTTCTTCAAGCACATTCTCCTTTAAGCTTGCGGGACCCATGGTGCATACTATTTTGGTCTTTCTTAAATTGTTCATATAAATCTCCAGTCCTTAAAAAGATTACCTGTATTTAGGCGCTTTATATTTTTTGGCTTTCACGTTAAACTCGTGCGAGCAACGGGGGCATTTGACCTTATGCTTGCCCACTCTGCGCGGCAGGCGCAGTACGCTTCCGCACTTTGTGCAGTCTCGGAATATATACGAATAGTCATCGCGATTTCTGCTATGAGTGCGCGTTGACGTATTGAATGAGAAAAATCTTGCGGCGGCTCTGCGCGCTCTCAAATATATCTGATTTTCACGGCGGCGGCGCGCTATATTTTTTGACAGCATACGGAACATAGTCCACGCCAACAGGAACGTAATTATTGCTCCAAACACCAAAGTCATAACGGTTTTTCCGACTCCCTCGGGAACAACTGCAACCGCAATTATCTCGGCAATCCAAACTATCGCCAATACTATCATAGAAAAGCTGTAAAGCTCATCCGTACCGTATCTTCCGTACGCGAATCTATACATTTTTTCCTTGAATCTCATATTTTACCTCATTGATATTACTTTTTACAGGATAAATGCGTCATTGCGCTCCATCCCCACGTTAATGATAACATTAAATGATGAATTCTTTGTGAAGATTTTCTGTTTTTACATTCAATTTAACAAAAAAATTTGCAGACGTGACATCCGCGTCTGCAAATTTTATCATTTTAATCTCTGGAGCATTTTTCCGCATCTATTGCCAAAACCACCATCAAAACGGCAAGCGCATCGGAATCGTTAGCGATGTCCAGCACGTATGTATCCGTCCAATTGAATATCTGCTTGGATATATGGGCGACGGACAGCCCGAGATGGTCGGCTATATCGTAATCCCACTCCGTCCAGTTGCCGTTTATGCTCCAACCGTTGCAGTCAAGATGGAATGACGGACGGAAAAAAGTAAATTCCTTCTGTATCGTACCCACAAGATTTCCACCCATATACATCTCAAATGTGGGCAGAAAACGGAATATCTTTTCTTGAAGCGTGCCTACATGGCATCCCGAACGGTCATACACCTCAAGCTTGTGTCCCCAAGCCATCCGTCCTCTGACGCTGAATACTACCTCGCCCGCCTCGTTATATATGTCGTAGCTGTCAAACCACGAGAACATCTTTTGCTTAAACAACAGTCTCATAATTTTTCCTCCATTGATAAGATTATTCTCCAAACGCAACTATGTTCTTAAAATATTCAACCGTATAGGCATAATGCTCCTCGCGTGAGCTTGAACCCCATACGTAAGGGCGAAGAAGACACACCACGGTGTCATCGGGCAGAGTGTCAAATGCCTCAAAAAACTCGCACGCGTACGTATTCTTGAGCATAACTCCGTATCCGTCGCTCATCGCGCCGCGTGGCAACTGTCCGTCGAATATCTCGGAGAGAGGCATTACTCTATTCTGCAAAACAAGCTCGTCGTAAAGATACTTGCTTACAAACAAAATCGAGGACTCTCCCGTGTTTATGTAGCTTTTGAAATCACTGTACTGCGAATCGTTATACGATTTATCCGCATATATTACGGGATCGCCCTTATTGTCTGTTTCTGCCTCGTTGGCATCAGTCATTTCCTTTTCGGAATATATTTTGTAATACTGTGTAAGCACGTTCTTCTTGCCGTCACCGTTGCGGTCGCCCGGCATAAGCTGCAACAGCGCCGAGTCTATGGCATCTACGTTCTCTTTATAATACACGGTGTGCGTGGCAATAGTGATCTCCGAATCGGGATCCTCCTTGTTCAGCATCTGCACTACTCCGACGATTATAACGACGGCAAAAAACGTGATTATCAGGACCTTCCATTTATGGTGATACCAGAAATTGTCCAGCCACCTCATAAAAGGAGAGGAGGCAGTTATATTTATATCCGACGCGTCGTGCTTTTGCTCTCGCATATCTCTCTCGCCGTTCATACAACTACCTCCTATATATTCTCTTTGATTTAATTTTATTTCTGCGATCTGGTAACTTCCTTGATCTGCATATGAAGCACTTCTCCGTTAGGAAGCTCGACAGCTACGCTACTGCCCGCCTTCTGTCCCATAAGCGCCTTGCCGATGGGCGACTGATCGGATATTTTTCTCTCAACGGGATTTACCTCGTTAGAGCCGACGATGTTATAGACGATATCCTCGTCCTCCTCTACGTCGTAAACGGTTACCTCGGAGCCAAGCGATACTATACTGGTATCTATCTTGCTCTCATCGACTATCTGCGCGTTTGCAACGAGCTCCTCAAGCTCCTTGATGCGCGCCTCGGTCTTTGCCTGCTCGTTTCTTGCCTCGTCGTACTCGGAGTTCTCGGAGAGGTCACCAAACGAGCGCGCCGTAGCGATCTGCTCCTTTATTTCCTCACGTCTTACCGTCTTAAGATAATCAAGCTCTGCAACGAGTCCCTCAAAGCCCTCTTTGGTGTAAAGCATCTTCTGATTTGCCATAATTAATTAAAAACCTCTGTTTCTATAATATAGTAATTGTTTTCTTTATTTGGTAAGCTCCTCTATTGCTGTCAGAAGCTGATTGTCCAGCTCCTCGGGCAACAGGAAGAAGTTATATTTCCGTGCCTCCTCGCTAAGCTCCACCTCAATATCGGGCTTTATGCCGATACCGTGATAGTCGGTGTGGCTTGCCGAGAAATACATAGCAACGGTAAGCTTAAGTCCGCCCTCAAGTCCGTACTCGTCAAGCGGAAACAAGGTCTGCATACAGCCCTTACCGTAAGTCGTTGTACCCACTATTTTAGCAAGTCCGTAGTCGCGGAAGGTAGCCGTGAAAAGCTCGCCCGCGCTCGCGGTATTCTCATTAGTAAGGACTATGCATTTAAGATTCTTGTATTTTCCGATGTCCATCGCAGTTACGTTAAGTCCTGAATACTGCGAGGAATATTTCTTTTCTCTTACGTAATCGGAATAATTGTATGATTTGAGCGCTTCGCTATATTCTGTTGAAACGATCAGATCTCCTTTTTCAAGGAAGTACGACAGCACGGTTTCGATAGAATCAAGTCCGCCGCCGGGATTATTTCTTACGTCAAATACGAAATACTCGCATTTTTGTGCTTTAAGGGCATCTACCGCCGCGCAGAACTGCTTGGGCGTTGTGTCGTCAAAGCCCGAAATGTGAACTATGCCGACCTTACTGTTAGTAGAGCTTATCCTGTACGTTACCGATTCGGATACTACCTTTCGGCGAGTGATGGAAAATTCGATCTCCTCGTAATCTCCGTTGGACTTGGGACGGAACACTGTAAACTCCGCCTTTGTTCCTTCCTCGCCCAGCATTTTATCAAGAGAGCCGTTATATCCCAGCTTATCGACAAGCTCGCGGTTTTCTCCGCGTCCCACGTAAACCACGCAGTCGCCAACCATTACTCCACCCTCAAACGCGGGCGAATCCTTGAATACCGAAACAATTTCAAGCACGCCGTACGTAAAGCCGTTGATCTCTATCTTCGAGTCAACGACCGACACACCGATGCCCACGAAATTACCCGATCTGTCCGAGAAATACGCGTCGTACTCCTCGGCAGTCATATATTCGGCATACACATCACCGGTCGCCTCGATATACGCCTTGAGAATAGCAATCTTCATTGCCTGCTCGTCTATTCCGTCGTGAGAATAGTATTGAAACACCTCGTCCAGCTTAATAAGATCCTGAATGTACTCGGGCAAATCAAGCTCGTCCTTAATCTCAACCGTGGGCGCTTGATCCAACTGTGAATCGCCTTTATTGTTGTTGACTATCGGATCTCCGGTATATATAATATTGCACGACGTAAATGCAATGAGCGTTGTCAGCATTATTGCCGCCACCGTCAAAAGCGTCACTGCTCTCTTCAAAGCTTCAGGCGCGTTATGCGCCTGTCGCTCTTTTTCTTTTTTAGTTTTTTTCACCTTATGAATGTACTTTAACATTTATAACAGCTTTCCTTATTTATTGAAATTAGGAAGATAAGCGCCAATACCCACAAGTGTGCTCTGAAGCTCGCGGATATCTATTGCTCTTACCTCTCCGCTATCGGTAGCAAGTGCCGCCGCAACTCCTGCCGCCTGTCCTGTAATGTAGCATCCGGGAATTACGCGTACAGATGCCTGCATAGGTCTGTCGGCACTGATACATTTACCTGCAACAAGCAGGTTGTCAAGTCCCATAGGTGTCAATGCGCCGTAAGGAATTCCATACGACTCGCCGTCGCCGTGCTTATCGTCAATGCAAGCGCAGAACTGCTTTACGCCCTCCTCGTCGGGAGTTTCGTTGTGAATATCGGTGGGATAGGAATATCTTCCTATCTCGTCCTCGAATACGGACGTGCTACGGTAGTAGTCCACCGTCAGCTTCTTGTCGCCCATTATTCTTCTGGACTCTCTTACACCGAGAATATTTGCCGTTTCAAGCAGGACTACGTCCTCACAGCCGTTCTTATAATACTCTCTGTAGTACTTCTGATAGCAGGTTGCAAGGTGTCTGCCGAATACCATAGCATCGGTCAGCGACTTTTCATCTGTGGGGTTTACATAGAATACGTGTCCTACGTTACCGCCTGCGATACCGTGCTCGTAATCAACGGCCTTAAGTCCGGGCAGTACGGGGTCATACTGCGGGATAACACCGTCTTCGATAGCTTCCAGCATAAAGGTTCCGTCGTGGAGATCGCCCTTTTTATCGAAATCAACGTTTGCCCAGAGCGAGCAAAGCGTCGTGGGCATGGTTCTGCCGTTTGCGCTCGGCTCTCCAAGCTCAAACTTAGCCCCTGCAAGAGCCGACATCGTTCCGTCACCCGTGCAGTCGATATATATCTTTGCCTTTACTGCGAAAAGTCCCTGCTTTGCGGCGAGAACGACTCCCTCGATATGTCCGTTTACAACCTCTACGTCAACGAGCTTGGTAAAGAATGAAAATTCCGCACCGCTCTCCTTGATAAGATCATCGTAAAGGCGCTTCATATGCTCGACCTTTATGTTATAAACTCTACGTTTATAATCCATTTTCTCTCCAACGGCTCTTCTGAACACCTCTGCTCCGAAGCCGCCTGCAAGAAAATTCTTTCCGTCGTCAAAATTCATCAGCTCGGGAACAAGTCCGCACGTTCCGCTTCCGCCAAACGCGCCAAGCTCCTCTGCGATAAATACGCGCTTTCCTTGCTTTGCCGCGGTATATGCCGCCGCTACTCCTGCCGGTCCGCCGCCCGCTACAAAAACATCAACCTCATGCTTAACAGTTAAATTTCTTGTAATAATCATATCATGTACCTCGGGATATTATAACCGTACTGTATTGTGTCGTATTATACTATATAAACGAACCTATTTTGCTTGAAAATTAAAATCTTGCGGGCTTGCTCGCGATATACTTCTTAACCATGAGAGCCACCTTGAAGGTTATGGCATGCTCAAATTCGCGAAGATCAAGTCCTGTGATCTTTCTGATCTTTTCAAGACGGTAAACCAGCGTGTTTCTGTGAACGAACAGCTTTCTCGACGTTTCGGACACGTTGAGGTTGTTCTCAAAGAAGCACTGAATGGTCATAAGCGTCTCACGGTCGAGCGATTCAAGACTTCCCTTCTTGAATACCTCCTGCAAGAACATATCGCAAAGAGTTGTGGGAAGCTGATAGATAAGACGGCCGATACCGAGATTCTGGTAGCTTATGATATTCTTTTCGGTCACAAATACCTTGCCTACCTCCAAAGCTTCCTGCGCCTCCTTATAAGCGCGCGCAAGGTCCTTAAGATTATCAACAACGGTAGATATACCGATATTTACCTTGGTATAGAACTCGGTGCTGAGCGTGTCGGAGATATTGGTTGCAATTCTCTCGATGTCCTTAATGTCAGCATCGGGCTTTACTTCCTTAACAAGCACCACGTCATTTTCGCCTACGTTGATGACGTAATCGCGGCTCTTGTCAGGAAACATATTCTGGAGCATTTCAAAGGGCATAACGTCAGTCTTGCCGAAGAATTTGATAAGGAATACTATTCTGGTCTCTTCTGTTCCGAAATGAAGCTCCTTGGATTTGATATAAATGTCGCTGGGCAGAATGTTATCAAGCATTATGTTCTTGATAAAGAGTCCCTTGTCATATTTCTCGTCGTACAGATTTTTAATGTTGCTCAATGATACCGCGAGAAGCTTTGTCATCTTCTCCGCCATCTTATCCTCGCCCTCCATAAATACGATATACTCGTTTTTACTATTGGCAGAAAGAGGACGGTAGGTATATCCGTCGTATATCTCGATGTCACTTGAATATGTAAGCTCGCCGAGTATGCCTTCCTTTACCTCGCCGATCTTTACAAGCTCGGAGCACGCGATAACGACTCCGTTTTCATCAATGACACCTATAACGCGGTCAACCGCCGATTTCATCTGGTGTATGACGTTCTGAAACAATCTGTTTGCCATTTTTTTACCCCTTTTTGTCTTTTCTTATATGTTTTTTAATTATAGACCTTACTTTTGCGTGTTACACCGCAGCTTTTACAGCTCAAGCTCATAGACAAGGCACGCCAGAGCAAAGCTTGCCGCGGTTTCCGTGCGCAGAATACGCTTTCCAAGCCCCACGGGAACAAATCCCTTCTCCTTGGCTTGTTCTACCTCTTTTTGTGAAAATCCGCCCTCGCTGCCTATAACGATTGCTATACTTGCGCCCTCGCATAGCTTGCCGTTACGTCGCTGTGCTCCGATCTCCTCACGAAGCGATCTTGTCCCGTCACCCTCGTAGCAGAACAGCTTTACGTCCGCATTCTGCGCCGCATCCAGCATTTTGACAAATGACAAGGTGGGATTCACCTCGACGACTATTCCGCGTCCCGACTGCTTTGCCGCCTCAAGCGCGATCTTATTGCGCCGGCGGAGCTTATTTTCCTCGTCGCCCTTTTCCTTGACTATACAGCGCTCACTTTGGAACGTTGTTATCGAGCTTACTCCACATTCAACGGATTTCTGTATTATCGAGTCCAGCTTTTCGCCCTTGGGAAGCGCCTGATACAGATGCGCGCAAAATGGCGGCTCGGTATCACTTTGTGCCTCGCTTACGACACGCGCCGTAACTCTGTCAGAAAAAAATCCGTCCAACACGCACGTGTACTCTTTCTTTTGCATATCACAGACTATTATCTGCTCCCCTGCCGCCATACGAAGCGAGCGCGATATATGGTGAGCATCATCTCCCAGCACCGTAACGATGCCGTCCTCTATCTGATTTTTTCTTACAAAAAAACGTGGCATTGGACTCTCCGTTGTAAATATTGAGCTTGATGTGTTTTTTATAGGCAAGCCGTGGAAAAGTACGATGTGTTATCATCGTTTTGCACAAAAGTCCACCTGATATTAACACAAATCGCAAAAAACGTTGCGATTATTGTAGATAATTATAATACAAAATAACCAATTTGTCAACCGCTTTTTTGTAAAAAATCACATCTCCTTGCACATTATTTACAATTTATCTTTATTTTAACACCTCACAAAAGACATAACAAACAAATATGACATTTTGAACAATAAAAAAGTGCACAAAAAGTTGACGAAAGTACAAAAGCGGACCTTGAGGGTCAACATTCACATCGAATGTCTGCTCTCAAGATCCGCTTGTATTCATTTTTTATTAAACGCTATGAACGCCCGTTGCCGCGTCGGCATTGGCGTCAACACCGTATTTCTGATTTTTTCTGTGCTCGAAGAATTTGAGCGCTACCTGCTCAAAGAGCGCGTAGGAGAGGATATCCTCGTCCTGTTCAAGATATCCTGCGGGTATCTTAGCGCGGAGCGTTTCAAGCTCGGGGGGAATATCGTCTGCGGGACGGTGGGTTATTCTCTGCTCGTCGCCGATTATCTTCTTTGCGAAATCCGCATCGATCTCAACGGGAGTTTTACCGTAATCTCCGCGTACTATTCCCTTGAATTCCTTGGTAACGGTCTTATATCTCTCGCCCGTGAGCACATTGAACACCGCCTGCGTACCGACTATCTGGGACGAGGGAGTTACAAGAGGGGGATATCCGACGTCAGCTCTTACTCTCGGCACTTCCTCAAGCACCTCGGTAAGCTTATCCTCCTTGCCCGCCTGCTTGAGCTGGGACATAAGGTTGGAGAGCATTCCGCCCGGAACCTGATATATAAGCGCATTTACGTCTACCTTGAGTGCCTTGGGATTGAGCTGACCGCTTGTGAGATATTTTTCACGAAGGGGCGTAAAATACTTGGTTATTGTATCAAGATCGGATAGCTGTATGCCCGTGTCGTATTCTGTGCCTGCCAGAGTTGCGACGAGCGACTCCGTGGGCGGCTGCGACGTTCCCATCGCCATAGGTGATATTGCGGTATCCACAACGTCAACGCCTGCCTCGATCGCTTTGAGCAACGTCATGGATGCAAGTCCCGACGTGTAATGCGTATGGAGCTGCACGGGAATACTTACGGTATCCTTGATCGCTTTTACAAGATCGTATGCGTCGTAGGGCTTCAGAAGTCCCGCCATATCCTTGATGCATATGGAGTTTGCTCCCATTTCTTCAAGCTGCTTGGAGTACTGCTTGTAGTAGTCAAGCGTATAGACGGGGCCCGTCGTATAGCTGAATGCCGCCTGAACGTGACCGCCCTCCTTGATAGTAGCATCTATCGCGGTTTTGAGGTTTCTGGGATCGTTGAGCGCGTCGAATATACGGATTATATCTATACCGTTAGCGATAGATTTCTGAACGAAATACGCTACCACGTCATCGCTGTAATGACGGTATCCGAGAATATTCTGTCCGCGGAAAAGCATCTGAAGCTTTGTGTTCTTTACGTTATCTCTTATCTTGCGCAATCTCTCCCACGGATCCTCGTTGAGAAAACGGAGACAGGAGTCAAAGGTTGCTCCTCCCCACGCCTCAAGCGAGTGGTAGCCCACCTTATCCATAGCCGCGAGAATGGGGAGCATCTCCTCCGTTGTCATTCTCGTTGCTATAAGCGACTGATGCGAGTCGCGCAATACGGTTTCGGTAATTTTAACCTGTGCCATTTATATCTATACCTTACCTTTCCAAAAATTAAAGTGGTCTTATCCTATCCACGACAGGAACACACCTGCCGCCACAGCAGAGCCGATAACTCCCGCGACGTTAGGTCCCATAGCGTGCATAAGCAGGAAGTTGGAGGGGTCCTCCTTCTGACCTACGGTCTGCGACACACGCGCCGCCATGGGAACTGCGGAAACTCCCGCCGAACCGATAAGCGGATTTATCTTGCCGCCCGACAGCCAGTTCATTATCTTCGCCGTTATAAGTCCTCCGCAGGTCGAGATGCAGAATGCAACAAGACCGCAAACGACTATAATGACCGTCTGTATGCTCAGGAAGTTCTGCGCGCTTGCCGTCGCTCCAACAGAGATACCGAGAAGAATAGTGATAATATTCATAAATTCGTTCTGCGCCGTCTTGGAAAGTCGCTCCGTGACTCCGCACACGTTGAGTATATTACCGAACATCAGGCATCCTACAAGCGAGAGCGCGTCGGGCACAAGAAGTCCTACCACGAACGTTACGAGCACGGGAAATACCAGCTTTTCAAGGCGGGAAACGGGACGAAGCTTCTCCATCTTGATAAGGCGTTCCTTTTTAGTGGTAAGCAGCTTCATAAACGGTGGCTGTATCATAGGTATCAGCGCCATATACGAGTACGCCGCGATAGCCACCGCGCCAAGTATTGCAGGTCCGAGCGTCTTGGTTACGAGTATCGCCGTAGGTCCGTCCGCACCGCCGATAATTCCGATGGATGCCGCCTGACCTATCGTATAAACTCCCGACATAAACGCTGCCGAGAATGCTACGAACACACCAAACTGTGCGCCCGCACCTATAAGGAAATATTTAGGATTGGCGATAAGAGGAGTAAAGTCCGTCATAGCGCCTATTCCTATAAAGATTATACACGGGTAGATACCCAGCTTGACACCCATATATATGAGGTCAAGGAATCCTCCCTTGTTAACTGCCATCTTGACTGATTCAAGCACGGTAAGCGTGCCGCTGTTATCTATCCACATATCCAGGTGGAACATATTTGCACCCGGAAGGTTGGTGAGCAGCATACCTATCGCGATAGGAAGCAGAAGCAACGGCTCAAACTGCCTTGCGATAGCGAGATATATAAGCACTCCCGCCAAAACGTACATTACGAGATACTGCCATCCCATCCATACGCCGTCAACAAAGCTTGCTTCGCCGAAAATATAGTTAAAGCCCATACTTCCGAGAAAGTTCTTTATCGTTTCTATGATGCCGTTCATATCGTATATCCTTTCGTAAATTTTCTGAGGTAACGTATGAACTTAATCCAGCGTTACGAGAACGTCGTCGGTATTTACAGATGCGCCCTTCTGTGCTATGACGGATGCTACGACACCGTCTGCGGGAGCGCATATATCGTTTTCCATCTTCATTGCTTCAAGCACGCAAAGAACGTCGCCCTTCTTTACGCTGTCGCCTGCGGATACGTTTACCTTAAGTATCGTTCCGGGCATAGGTGCTTTAACGCTTGTAGCACCGCTCTTGCCTGCGGGAGCAGGTGCTGCCTTGGGGGCTGCTGCGGGGGCTGCCTTGGGGGCTACGGGAGCACTCTGCGCTACGGGTGCGGAATCTGCCGCTATTTCTTCAACTACTACGTCGTAGGATACGCCGTTAACTGTAACATTAAATCTTTTCATTTTGAATACCATACCTTCCGTTTGTATTATTTTCTGTTCCATGCGCCCGTGGTGCTTCTCTTGAAGGATACCACGCGGAATCCGCCTGCAAACTCATTCTTATATTCTTCGTTGCTCTCTATCATAGCCGCGATCGCCGCGGTGATTACCGCAACAAGCTCGCCGTCATCCTCGCGGGGCTTATCGGTGTCGTGAATGATGATCACGTTTTCGGGCACCTTTTTGGGATCACTGTCCGTTTTTTGTGCCGTTTTAACAGGCGTAAGACGCGCCTTTTTCTTGTTGGGAATGTCGTAGAGGAATACTCTTGAGAGCGTCACTATGCCAAAGAGCAATCCCAACACCGCGAATACCATAAGCATTCCCGTTACAGTTCCCTGTATAGCGTATTCAAATCTCTCGCCGAAGCTCATATCCGCTCCGCTCATATTTTGGTCCAGCTTTTCTGCCGCAAACGCGGTCAGAGTAAACAGACCAAGCACGAGCGTCATAGCGATCACGAGCGCGACTGACCGTTTTATTTTCTTCATTCGTTTATCCTCCGACTCAAACGGGAGTTCTCGCATACTTGCGCTCGGGCGCACCGTC
>JAZRFU010000042.1:0-12031 GCA_045643865.1 Eubacteriales bacterium | reverse complement strand
CCCAAGGAGATAAACGCGATTCTGCGCGAACAGTTCTCGTTTGACAGCTTCCGTTGGCAAAAGGAAAACGGAGTTATGGTCACCGAGCCGTTCAGAGCGGATAACCTCAACAGAGTGCTTTATAAATGTCCGCACTGTCTTGCAGAGGGCGCAACGGAGGGCAAGGGAACACAGCTTACCTGCCACGCCTGCGGCAAGAAATACGAGCTTTGCGAGGACGGATCAATGCGCGCGCTTGAGGGCGAAACGGAGTTTTCGCACATTCCCGATTGGTACGCGTGGGAGCGCGAGTGCGTAAAAAATGACATACTTTCGGGAGAATATTCTCTTGACGTTGACGTTGATGTCTATGCAATGATAGATACAAAATGCATATACGATATAGGAAAAGGACGGCTTGTACATAACCGCGAGGGATTTCATCTTACGGGCTGTGGCGGAGAGCTTGACTATATCCAAAAGCCGCTTGCCTCATACTCGCTTTATGCCGACTACTATTGGTACAAGCTTGGTGACATAATATGCATTGGAAACAAGGACATACTTTACTATTGCTTCCCCAAGACCGATAGCGACGTGGTTGCCAAAACGCGACTTGCCGCAGAGGAGCTTTATAAGATCGTGCGAAGCGAGAAGAGAAGTAAGCCCCAGGAAGAACAGTAAAAAAATAAAAGGCACTGCCGCGGCAGTGCCTTTTTGTGTTATTAAATTACAATTCCGAGAGATTTCATCCAGTATATTACGTGCGAACCGAAACCGTGGTTACAGCTGGCGGTGTCACTGACAAGCTCCCAAAGTGTGCCCGTTCTGTCTGCCATATATTCAAAGTAGCCCTTTATGTTGTCGTAAAGCTCGGTCTTGTAGCCATATCTGTCAAGCAGATCAAGCCGCAGATAGTTACCGATAAAGGCGTTTGCAGGGTAAATTTCGGGGAATTTGCCCGTCTTAGCTCTGTCGTAGCCAAAATCATTGACAAGAGTGTTCCAAAGCCACGGATGCGATTCGGGAGTAGCTATTTCTGTAAAGAACGCGTAGTACTGACATGCCTCTGTGCGCTCGCCCGAAAGCTCGAGCTTGCCGTCCTTGCGGTAAGCGTTGTCGCAGAAGAATCCGCTTTCGGTCATGCTCATTTCTCTGATAGTATTCTTTATTTTTTCTGCCTTTGCCGCCATCTCATCATCGCCGTAAAGCTTTGCGATTCCTGACAGGAACATAGAATATATCATGTTGTTAGGGAATGAAACGTCCTGAACCAGCTTGTTTGCGTGCGACCATTCCACAAATACCCACGATTTAAGCTTTTCAAGCAGACCGTATTCGTTCTCAAACTGCTCAAAGTACTTGCACAACGCGTACATTCTGTCCTTTGCGGCATCTATCAGCTCGCTCTCATCACTTCTCTTGGAATACTCGTAAAGCTCCATTCCGTAGAACATAGCCCAGCTTGGAATAAAGCACCCCTGGGGCTGATTGTGATCGGAGGGGTAGCACATAGGAAGCATGCCCTCGGGAACGTGAGGCAGCTTTTCGGGCATAATGAAGTTCGCAAGAAATTGTTTTTCGACCTCGCTCTTTCCCGTAAGCGCGTATTCGACGCGAGAGGTAAAGAAACTGTCGCAAAGCCAACCCGCGCGCTCGCGCGATGGGCAGTCCATATAAATATCGACCGTGTTGGCTCTGAAAGTAAGCTCTGCCGCGTCATATATCTTTTTCATAACCGCGTCGTCGCTCTTAAACCTTGCGGTGATAGCGGACTTCGGGAATGCGATCTCGATCATCTTGAAATTCTTTACCGTAAAGGATGCTCCTTTGGCGATAAATCGAACGTACTTCATAACGTACGGCTCGGCGGTGACTATCTTATAAGAACCCTTCTTGCAGATGAAAGATACTGCATTTGTCGGCTCGCATCTGAAACAGTTGAGAGTACCGTCGGACATCAATATTTCGTCAAAGATGATGAACAATTCTCCATCGCCGTTCGCCTCCAGCTCAAGCTCAAGCATACCCGAATAGTTTTTCTCCATAACGAGATCCGCATAGGAGTCGGCGTCCAAGCTGACGGTATCGGCACACTCATCGCCCTCGACTCTCGTTGAAAAATCCATTTTGCCGATCTCAATGTAGGAAGCATATTCAAGCTCATTCTCGCGGTATCCGCGGTATTCGTCGCTTATAGTGACGATAGCTCGGTCGGAGTGGTATTTTTCCTTTTCGGAATAAGCAACCGTGCCCCTGCCGAATACGCGCTCGGGGTAAAGACGGATGTGGTCACCGTAGGGAATATCGCGATAGATAAAATGCTTCTCCTCGGTCGGCTCAAGGGATATTTCGTTCTTTGCGGCGTAGTTGAAATAGTTGCCGTCAACGCGCCAGTTTTCAACGAATGCTCTTTGGAAGGAATATCTGTGCGACCTCATTACGCGCTCGTCAATTACGTATACCTTAAAGCCGTCGCACTTGGGAGCGGCTGTGTAAGATGTGACCTTGCCGTCCGAGATTATCTCTGCACAGAGAAACGACGGCTGATCGAGATATTCAAATGTATTTATGTTGTAACCGAAAACACGTATTTCAAGCGTATTGGTCTGCTCTGTAAGCAACGCGGAAATGTCCAGCTCATCAACTCTGTAAAAGCCGTGTGCGGCTCTTGCGGGGCCGTGCTCTGCAAATACTCCGTTGACAAGAACTACGTACTGCGAGCTGCCTGCAATGCAAAGAGTGGCTGCCGATTTCGGCACGCTTGCAACGAATGCAAGCCCGCGGTTTTTTGTCTTTTGAGTGCCTATTTCCCACACGGGAATCGCACGTCTGAAGCTGTAATCGTGAGTTTTCATTTTATTTATCTCCTTTGGAACAGGATATATTATTCAGTATCGACGTCGGCGTCTGAATAGGTTTTGATTCCTTCCATTTTGCCCGTGTCTCGGAATCCGTCAAGCTCGCCGCGAGTGATGGCGCCGAAAATGCGGTAACGAAGTCCCTTGTTTTGACGCTCAAGAGAGTGAAGCAGCTGCTTCATCTCCTCGCGTTGAGTATTTTTATCTGCGGGGCAGGGCGACTCTATTACGGGAAGCTCGTTTTTGCGCGCAAAATCGCGTACGTCACGTTCGGGCATGTATATCATGGGTCTTATGACCTTAACTCCCACACGCGACAGATAAGTCACGGGAGAGAAGCAACCCAACCGTCCCTCAAAGAACAGATTGAGCATAAAGGTCTCCACAACGTCGTCGAAATGATGACCGAGCGCCACCGAGGTGCAACCAAGCTCGCGCGCGGCATTGTTGAGCGCCCCGCGGCGCATTTTGGCGCAAAGTGAGCAGGGATTGGATTCCTTGCGAACGTCGAATATTATTTTTGATATTTCTGTGGGCACTACGTGATAGGGAACGTCAAGCTCCTCGCAAAGCTTGCGTATGGATGAAAAATCCGAGCCGCCCTCAAAGCCCATATCGACCGTGATGGCGATAAGCTCAAATTTTTTGGGATAAAAGCGGCGCAGAGCCGCCATAGCACACAGAAGCGTGAGCGAATCCTTGCCCGCAGATACGCCGACGGCGATTTTATCGCCGTCCTCTATCATGTTGTAATCATCTATCGCGCGTCGCGCGTAGCTGAGTATTCTTTTCATATTTTCCATAGTTAAAAACCCTATATAAATTCGTCAAACGAGCAGTTGGCGTAGATCGCCGCCGCGTCCTTTGATAGCACGTTGCTTTTGGCATCCTCGGAGCTTGCGTGCAGAAACAGAGGACGGGATACCGTGTTTCCCGATGCCGCTCCCTTGGTGGACTGTACCAGAACCACGGACGGCTGACTTTCGGGTGTCGCATGCACGAACACCATTTTTTTGATTTCAAGATGATGCTTACGCAGAGCGCAGACAAGGTCTGCAAGACGGTCGGGACGCCATACGGTGTAAAACCTTCCGCCGTGCTTTAACAAACGGTCAGCACAGGCGCAGAAATCGTCGATGCCTCCGAATACCTCGTGGCGCGCGATGAATTTTTCGTCGTGCTCGTTGCGCTTGCCGCTATCTGCGCGCATATATGGCGGATTTGCCGTTACGACGTCAACCTCGCCGTCTGTGTCCTTTGCCGTAACGGCGCGAACGTCGGCGCAAATGGCGCTTATGCGGTTTTCAAAACCGTTGAGAGAAGCATTTTTCTCGATAATACAAGCGAATTTTTCCTGAATCTCAACGGCATATATTTTCTTAAATCTTTTATTTGCCATGCAGAGCAGGGGAATAACTCCCGTTCCGCTTCCGAGGTCGGCACACGTCTTTTTTGCGCCCCCCCTGGCAAATGCTGCGAGGAGATACGCGTCGGTGCCAAAGGTTAGCCCGTTTGTGCTCTGTATCAGCTCAATATTTTCGTTTATTCTGACCGATTTTTCCGACACAGTCATATCCCTCCTTGATTTTTAAACCCAAATCTTAATACAAAAAATTCGTCGGATGCCTTATAAACGGTATCCGACGAAAGTTTTTGGGGTTATGTACCCATTATGCCTCTGTGGGCGCACTTACAGGACAAACCTCAGAGCAGTTACCGCAATCGATGCACTTATCAGCGTCGATCTCGTACTTGCCGTCACCCTCGTAAATTGCTTCAACGGGACATTCAGCTGCGCAAGCGCCACAGCCGATGCAATCTTCAGTAATCTTATATGCCATGATCTAGCACCTCCATATATTTTGATACACATATTGTATCACAAATTTTTTGTTTTTTCAACTATATTTATAAAAAAAACTAAACAAATTTAACTTTATCTTTTTGGACAATATTGATAAAATTGCTTGCATGGGAGCATTTTTGTCCAAAATCAGTCGTTATCCTTCTTTGAGGACTTGGAAATGAGAGTCACATCCTCGCGCTTATAGATTTCGGGAGCAACGTCGGGATTGTCCTTGAGCTTGACCTTGACCGTGCCCGCAAGCGGATTGGTTTCGGTGACGAATCCGATGCCGTTTTTGGTTTTGACCACGGAATCAACGGGAGGGGTTTTAGCACTCTCCTCGGCATAGGTGGAGTATTCGTACTGCAAGCAGCACATAAGGCGACCGCAAAGTCCGGATATCTTACCCGAATTGAGCGAGAGATTCTGCTCCTTTGCCATGCGTATTGACACCTGAACGAAGTCGGAAAGGAAGGTGGAGCAGCAAAGAGATCTGCCGCACGCGCCCAGACCGCCCATAAGCTTTGCTTCGTCGCGGATACCTATCTGGCGCAGCTCGATTCGCGTTTTGAATACGCTTGCAAGATCCTTTACAAGCTCGCGGAAATCGACGCGGCTTGCCGAGGTAAAGTAGAACAAAAGCTTTGAGTTATCAAAGGAATACTGCGCCTCGATAAGCTTCATATCAAGCTCGTGCTTCTGTATTTTTTCAAAGCATATTTTGAGCGCTTCTTCTTCCTTTTTCTTGTTTTCCTCGTTGTGAGCCACATCTTCCTTTGATGCGATACGAACTACCTCGCGCAAGGGAAGCACCAGAGAGGATTCCTTGACCTCGCGGTCCGAGAATGCCACCTCGCCAAATTCCAATCCTCTGGCAGTATCAACTATAACGAACTCTCCGTCCTTAACAGGCAGATCCTTTTTGTCAAAATAGTATATCTTACCGTTGGGCTTGAATCTGACGCCCGTAATGTGTATTCTTTTTACGTCGTCCTCGTCGCTTATGCTGACGGATATTTCGGGCTCGTAAGCATCGTTTGAGGCGAACACCATATCCGGCTCTGCGACACCGACCTCTGTGTCGGCAATATCAGAGCTGTCGGCGACCTCAAGATTGGAGGGCGCACCGTTATCAACGGGCTGAGCCGCCGTTCCGTCGTTCTTTACATAATACGGCTTTTTACGGTTTTTCTTTTTGCGCCAGCGACCGTTTTTATTATTATTTTTGGGGATATTGTTTTCTGAATTCATAAATGTACCAGACCTTTATATTGGATTTCATTTGCGTTGATATACCGATATGTCAGAGCATTTTTGCCTGAAGCAGCATATTGGTCAATGCCAGACGCGAGTTGGCGTTGGCTTCAAGCTCCAGCTTTGCCTTGCTTACCGCGTCATAGAGCGTAAAGAGCGAGGTTGAGGTGAAGCGAGTTGAAAGCTCAAGCGCGGCATCGCGGTTTTCGAAGAAACAAAGGCGCACGTCCTCGCTTTTTTTGAGCAATACGATGTCGCGTATTGCCTCCAAAAGATTTGTAAGATGGTCGACGATGTCATTCTTTTTCTTTTTCATCAATGGAGTTATCGCGCTTATGGCTTTGGCTCTGCTCGCATCAGCCAGGGCAAAGATTATTTCCTCTGCCGTCCTTTTCGCATCAAGCACGGAACGCCTTCTGCGCGCGTCCATCAAAATTTGTGCGCGGCCTATGCTACCGCCTGACGAAAAGATTGCCGATTTGAACTCATCGGGCGCTTCCTGATTTAATCTGATCGCTCTTTCATCGTTTTTCAGAAGATATTCTTCTATATCACAGAACTCCAGTCGCTCCATTCGGAGTGTGGGAGCGCGGCTTCTGACAGTTTCAAGCAATCCCGTGGAATTTTCACATATCAGGAAGAATAAGATATATTCGGGCGGATCCTCAAGCGAGAGCAAGAACGCATTTTGCGCCTCGGTAGTTAAAAGATTTGCGTTATCTATAACGTACACCTTGATATCAAGATCGTTTGGGGCGATGTACAATCCCTCGCGCACCTCTCTTATCGAGTCCACACCGATGGTCGTGCGATCGTCGGGCACGCTTACGGTTATTACGTCGGGAGATGCGTCCGAAAGTATTTTTTTACAGTTTCTGCATTCTCCGCAGGGACATTTAGAACCGTTGTGCTCGCGCATCTGACAGGAGAGAGCGGCGGCAATGTATCTTACAAGAGTATGACGTCCGCTGCCCATAGGGCCTTCGATAATATAGGCGTGAGACAGTAGCCCGTTATCTATATCGCGGCTGATGCGCGCAGTAAGTGAACGGTTACCTACAATTTTGTCAAAAAACGTTGGCATATCTCACTCTCCTCTCAAGATTTGGGGTACAATGCCATAAGACAAAAATACCTCATTTAATTATAACAAAATCCGCATCGTTTGTCAAGGGTACAAGTGAGTGGCTTTTTTGATGCTTTTTATCGAAAAAAATCGATATATCCATGCTTTTTTTGTTAATATTACCATATATTGCTACGAATATTTGGCATTTTTGCGTATTGACAACATTTTAATATAATGATATAATATTATAGCAATGAATTTTCGAGCGGAAATTTTACATTTTTTGTAAAAAACGAGCTTGAATTTGTCGATTTGTCGCCCATATCAACGCCTATAAGGAGAACCTATGCAGAACGGAAGAAAAGACGGAAACAAAGTCATAGATATATCGTCTTTGCGGCAATCGTGCGTGCGCATGGGAGTTTGTGAGACACAGGACAAGTTGAGCTTCCGTTATTCCGACGCGTGCGCGGATTCCGTATTCGTGGTTGGTAGCTTCAACGGCTGGGGCGAGAGCTTGCCGATGACGCGCCTTGAGGGAACTTGCGTCTGGGAGGCGAGTGTGGACAAGTGCTCGGTCAGCACTGGTGACGAATACAAGTACAAAATATACGCAGACGGGCGCGAGGAGTATAAGTCCGACCCGTATGCAAGGGGCGTAGGATATGCGCCGTATTTCAATTCAGTCATAGTAGATGATGATCATTATGAGTGGAGTGACGGAGAATGGCTGGAAAATCTCACGGGCGATCGGGACGTTGACTCGCCGATAAACGTATATGCCATAGACGCTGCGCGTTGGAAGACGGACGAAAACGGAGAAGCTTTATCCTGCGAGAAGCTTTGCGAGGAGCTGATACCCTACGTAAAGCAGATGGGATATACTCACGTCTGCCTTTGCAATGTGCTTGACGATCGCGCTCCCAATATGCCGCGTGCTTATTTTGCAATCAAGCACGGTGAAGAATATCGTATAAAAGCTCTCATCGACGGCTTGCACAGAGAGGGCATAGGCGCTATGCTGAAGCTTGATGCTGAGGTGAGCAATGGCGATGACGTACACATTATGGCGGATAGCGTAGGTTATTGGGCGGATAGCTATCATATTGACGGCTTCGTGATAATGACCGATGCAGATGAAGCGGTGAGCTTGATCGGCGAAAGATATAGCGGACTTTTAGTGATAGACGGCGGCTCCGTTCTCAAATACGAAGTAAACGGCATGGACGGAATATGCGACGAATGGTGCAGATTTGCCGCTATGCGCGCAATGATGACCTATAAAATGATAATGCCGTGCGCACATATCACTCAAATGGGCGAGGAGATAGGACGCGAGGCACTGACGGACCGTGATGATACTGTGGAGTGGCGTCTGCTTGAACGAGAGGCAAACGCGCGGCTTCAGCTTTTCTGCTCAAAGCTCAATTACGCGTATCTCGGCTGCAGACGGCTGTGGAGCAATACGGACGGCGGAAAGACCGAGGTCAAAGAGGACGGATATCCAAGCGGCGTCTTTACAGTCAGACGGACATCGCGGACAGGAGAGATTTTGGCGGTGGTAAATCTGACGGCCAACGTTTACGAGGACTTTTCGGTGGATGCTACCTATGGCGAATACCGCGAGATGTTCAATTCCGATGCGCACCTGTACGGCGGCAGCGGAGTGACTAACGGCGAAGAAATAATAAAGCCGATAGCACATGAAAAAGGAAAAATACGGATAAAAGTACCGCCGCTTGCGGTTACGGTGCTTGAATCTGTAAAAATATAAGCAAAACCCGACCAGACCCATATAAGCATAAACCCGAGCGCAAATCCAAAATTACATAAATTGAAAGAGGGGATCTTCTAATGTTCAAGAAAAAAGAATGCGTTGCAATGTTACTTGCAGGCGGACAGGGCTCACGACTTTATGCCCTTACGACCAAAACCGCAAAACCCGCAGTACCATTTGGAGGAAAGTACAGAATTATCGACTTTACTCTGTCAAACTGTATAAATTCAGGAATAGACACGGTTGGCGTGCTTACGCAGTATCAGCCGCTTGTGCTCAACGAGTACATAGGTAACGGACAGCCGTGGGACCTTGACCGCGTATATGGCGGCGTCAGCATACTGCCCCCGTATCAGGGACAGAAGTCAGCGGACTGGTACAAGGGAACCGCAAACGCAATATACCAGAACCTTGCGTTTATAAACAGATACGACACCGATTACGTGCTTATTTTGTCGGGCGACCATATATACAAAATGGACTACCACAAAATGCTCCGTTATCATAAGGAAAAGGGCGCGGACTGCACTATCGCGGTCATCGACGTTCCACTCAGCGAGGCAAGTCGCTTCGGTATTATGAGCACCAATGAAGACGGATCTATCTATAAATTCTCCGAAAAGCCCAAGAATCCCGACAGCACCAGCGCATCTATGGGAATCTACATATTCAACAAGGATAAGCTTCAGAAGTATCTGACGGAGGATGAGAACGATCCCAATTCCTCTAACGACTTCGGTAAGAACATCATACCCAATATGCTTGCGGCGGGCGAGAAAATGTACGCGTATGCATTTGAGGGCTATTGGAAGGACGTTGGAACTATATCGTCGCTTTGGGAAGCCAATATGGATCTTATCGGCAATGATCCCGCGCTTGATCTTGGCGATCACGATTTCAGAATATACTCGAAGAATCAGTCGGGCGGACCGCAGTTCGTTGCCGACACCGCAAAGATAGACAACTGCTATATCACTGACGGCTGTGAGATATACGGAACGGTAATCAATAGCGTTCTTGGCTCCGGAGTCAAGGTGTGCCGCGGCGCGTACGTTAAGGATAGCGTGCTTATGGGTGACACCGAGGTGGGCGCAGGTGCAAGCGTCAATTATTCAATAATCGATACAGGCGTTGAAATCGGAGAGGGAGCTACTGTTGGCTCGGCTCGCGAGAGCGCAAAGGGAATCACCGTTATAGGTGAGGACGTAAAGATAAGCAGTGGCGCGACAATAGAAGACGGCGCTATAATTTCGGAAATGTGAGGAGGATTAAGCAATGACGGCTGTAGGTCTTATATTTTCAAATATTCACGATAGCAGTATCCCCGAGCTCACAAGAATGAGAACGCTGGGAAGCGTGCCGTTTGGTGGAAGATACCGTCTTATCGACTTTGCTCTGTCGAGCATGGTCAATTCGGGCATCTCCAAGGTAGGCATAGTAACGCATAACAACTATCAGTCGCTTATCGACCATCTCGGAAACGGTAAGGACTGGGATCTTGCGCGCCGCTCCGGCGGTATCAAGATATTGCCCCCGTACATATCCGCATTTGAAAACGGAGGATCAAATAAATACTATTCGTCGCGTCTTGAAGCGCTGATGAGCACGGTGAATTTCTTTAACAGATGCACCGAGGATTACGTTGTAATGTCGGACTGCGACGTTATATGCAATATTGATCTTACCAAGGTCATTGAGCAGCATGCGGCAACCGACGCGGATATTACCTTTATAACCAAGAAAATGACACTTACCCCCTCAAGCCACGAAACCATAGTGTACGTGGAGAGCGACGATGAGGGAAATATGACCGAAATGTCAGAGAAGAAGAACGCAGGTGGAGATGCACGCGTATATATCAACATGATGGTTATGCGCCGTGATTATCTTTTGAACGTGCTTGACAATGCGATCGGTCGCGGATACAGAAGCTTTATGCGCGATATTATTCAGCCCAATCTCGGCAAGGAAAACTATAAAATATATGATTACAACGGTGTATATGCTCACATCGGCTCTATGGAGAGATATTTCGATTGCTCAATGCAGCTGCTTAAGAGTGAGGTAAGAGAGAATCTGTTTGGAATCAAAAACCGCCCCGTGCTTACAAAGATAAGAAACTCAGCTCCCACCCGCTATTGCAAGGGCGCTAAGGTAAACAACAGCGTTGTTGCCGAGGGTTGCGTTATTGAGGGAACGGTGGAGAATTCCATCATATTCAGAGGCGTCCACGTAGGACCCGGCGCGGTAGTCAAGAACTGTATTCTGTTCCAGGATACTTACGTTTGCCCCTCTGCACAGCTTAACTGTGTTATAGCTGATAAAAACGTTATGATAAAGGATAAGAGAGTGCTTTCGGGCTGTGAGAATATGCCTTTCTACATAGGCAAGAACACCTCTGTCTGATACGGTAAGGGGTAGCAAATTATAAGAAAGGTCAAAATCACTGTAATATGAAGAAAATACTTTTTGTAGGTGCTGAGGTAATGCCGTTCGCGGCAACGGGCGGACTTGGAGACGTTATGGGATCTCTGCCCGCCGCTATCAAGGCAAAGGAAAAGAGTCAGGTGGACGTCAGAGTCGTTCTCCCGCTTTACGAGGCGGTAAGTGATATGTGGCGTGCACAGATGAAGGACGAGGCGGTCTTTACTGTGAACCTTGCATGGCGTCAGCTCTATTGCGGCGTTAAGAGCTTGGTCAAGGACGGCGTAACCTATTACTTCATCGACAACGAGTACTATTTTAAGAGAGATCGTCTGTACGGATTTTTCGACGACGGAGAGAGATATGCATTCTTTTCAAAGGCGGTCATGGAAATGATGTGCCACCTCGGATTTTACCCTGACGTGCTTCACGCTAACGATTGGCAGTCGGCATTGACCGTGGTATATCTCAACACCAAATACCGCTACGTTGAGGGACTTGCCAACACCAAGACGGTATATACCATACACAATATCGAGTATCAGGGACAGTATTCGTTCGCTATACTCGGCGACGTGTTTGATATGGGACCCGAATGTCACGCGCTGATGAAATACGACGATTGCATAAATCTCACCAAGGCGGCGATCGAGTGCGCGGACATTGTGTCCACGGTATCTCCTCGCTACGCAGAGGAAATAAAGACGGCGGAATATTCCCACAAGCTCGACCATGTGCTTTACAGAAATTCGGATAAGCTTTGCGGTATACTCAACGGTATAGATTACGCGTATTACAATCCCTCAAAGGATAGCGTGCTC
>JAZRFU010000041.1:0-9498 GCA_045643865.1 Eubacteriales bacterium | reverse complement strand
AAGGTTTAACATATCACGCCAAAGGCGTGTACTAAATCCGCAACTTGTTGCGGGATGGCATTGCGTCGAAGACGCGTATGTAATCATCACGAAGTGATGTATGGAATCAATCCCAAGGAGAGATACACGCTATCGCGTGATGCCATGCGCCTGCGGCAATTACATACACCCTGCGGGTGATTACATACCAATCCTTTGGATTGGATAGAAAAAAGCAAGTCTTTCGACTTGCTTTTTTCTTGGTGCACCTCCGGGGACTCGAACCCCGGACCCACTGATTAAGAGTCAGTTGCTCTACCAACTGAGCTAGAGGTGCATTTCGCAACGGTGATATTATATCACAAAAAAATGCATATGTCAATAGTATTTTAGAAAAATGGTTGATATTTTTTACATTTTTTTACGTTGCCAAAATAATCCGGGAATATTTTACGTTATGTTGTTTATTTAAGAATTCAACTTGGATTTTATAGTTTTGAAATATTGTGATGGCGACATACCCTCCTGCTTTTTGAATACGCGGCAGAAATAGTGTACGGAGGAGTATCCCACCATTTCAGCGATCTCGGTCAGCGTGTATTTGTCCGTACGGACAAGCGCCTTGGCTTGCTGTATTCTTTTGCGGTTGATAAAGCTTATTATCGTTTCGCCGTACTGCTTTTTGAAGGATGAGCAGATGGTTGTCTTGTTGGTAGCAAAGAGGAAGCAAAGCTGGTCGAGATTTATGTCCTCGCGGAAGTTGAGGGATATATAGTTGTGAATCTCATTCATTCTGCCGTCAACATCGGTGGCATCACCACTCTTGTTGTTTTCAACGTATCGGATAAGCTCGATAAAAAGTGTTTCAAGCTTGAGCTTTATCATCTGATCCGCGCCAAACGGATATTCCTTGCGCTTTTTCATATTTGGTGTTGGGATATCGTAGGGAGGGAGAAACACCGAGCGTCCCTCTTTTATAACCTCGGTCAGAAGCTTCTGGCACGTGGGCGGCAGGGCAACGGGCGCTTGAGTGAGCACATCAAGCTCGGGGGCAGAGCAGGCAAATCCGATTATTATAACGTTTGGCGCGGTGTCTTTGGGGCAGGAGAGCGAGTGCATCTCGCCCGCCTTGTGCAATATAAGCTCATTTTTATTGAGCCATCCCGAGTAGCTTCCCGAGTTTACGCTTATCATACCGTTATCAACGTAAACAAGCTCGCAGAATTCGTGCTTGTCCGCGCGAGTGTGATAATCGGTGGTAAATTCAAAATAATGTATGTTGGCGATGCGGCCAATGCTTATTGTCTGCTTGAATTTCTTTAATTTGAACTCCATATTCGCCTCCATGTAATTAGTATATTTTACCGAATAAAGTGTATCACGAAAAAACATTTTTGTCAACAATATATTTGTCATTACTTAAAATAATTTAATATTATGCAAAAATAGTTTAATTTTATATAAATACAAATGGGGTTATGGGTGGTACAATGAAATAAAAAATAATTTTTTGGAGGACGGCTTTATGTCAAGAATTTGTATCCCCGATTATGAGTACAAGGAGAGAATTGCCAAGGCGGCACGCCTTATAAGAGAAAAAGGACTTGACGTTATGATAGTATCAAGCACCGAGTCTGACTATGCAAACGCGCGTTATTTCAGTGGCTTCTGGCCCCTGTTTGAAAGAGCGGGAGTTGCCATATCCGCAAACGGTGACGCGGCATTGCTCGTAGGTCCGGAATCTGCAATATTTGCAAAGGATTTCGGCAAGATCGACAAGATATTTGTGCTTAAAGAATTCAGAGAGTCTGCAGACCCCAGCTATCCCGAGCTTAAGGCGGACACCTTTGCCGACGTATTCCGTGCCATCGGCGTTACCGGCAAAAAGATCAAGATAGGTCTTGGAAGCTACGTTGAGTGCACACTGCCCATTTTCGAGGGACTTCGTGACTCATTCCCCGAAGCCGAGATCGTAAAGTGCAACGACATTATGGTAGAGCTTCGCAAGATCAAGAGCGCAAACGAGCTTGCCTGCATCCGAGAGGGCTTCAGAATTATCGAGATCGCGACGGACGAGGTCATAAGAAATCTCAAGCCCGGTGTGACCGAGCTTCAGATGGTTGGTATCGCTCAGAAGGTCATATACGAGCACGGCGCAGAGTACGAGGGACTTCCTATGTACGTATTCAGTGAGGAGTCCACAAGACACGCAATCAGCCGTTCACGTTACAGAACTATCGGCAAGGGCGACATTGTTCAGCTCAACCTCTCTGCCAAGATAGACGGATACTCTCCCTCTATCGGTCTTCCCGTAGTTATGGGTAAGCTGACGGGCGAGCGCCGCGATATCGTGGATTTCTGCTTGAAGGCACACGACTGGACGGTAAATCGCATCAAGGCGGGCGTTGTGGCAAGCGACATAGCCAAGGATTTCTATCAGCTCTACATAGACAACGGAATGAAGGATAATTTCGTTTACGGCCCCTGTCACGGAACGGGTATGATCGAGGTTGAAGCTCCCTGGATGGAAACTACCAGCGACTACAAGCTTGAGGAGAATATGACTTTCCAGGTGGATACCTTTATTTCGGGACCTACGTTCGGATGCAGATGGGAAAAGGGAATTGCCGTTACAAAGGATGGCTGCGAGTGCATGACTGACTATCTCAAGAAAGGAATTATTGAGATCGATGTGTAATGCGGTAGGAAAAAAGGTCTGGATAATCCCCGACTGTGAGTTGCCCGAGGCGGGTGAGGGTGTTATGAAAGGGCACGAGTCGGTTATCGTGGTAAACGATAGCGACACCCCTGCCACCATTGACGTAACTCTCTATTTTACGGACAAGGATTGCTATACCGACATAAAATGGACGGTGGGCGCAAAGCGAGTGCGCTGCTTCCGTATGAATAACGTGGAGGATATGTGCGGCTTTGTCGTGCCGTACGACACGCAGTATGCGATGAAGCTGTCCTCGGATACGGAGATTGTAGTACAGTACGGTCGACTTGACAACCGTCAAGTTAATCTTGCATATTATACGACTTTGGGGTATAATCAATAACGTAAAGGAGGTTTTTGATTATGTATCTTGATAAAATGTTTCCGCGTGAGCTTGAATACGTAAAAAAGAATAATATTCCCGTTGTTATCGTAGGCGGAACGGTTGAGTATCACGGCCCTCATTGCAGCTACGGATGCGATACGCTGGTAGCGCAGGGGCTTGTCGAGAAGCTTGCCGAGAAAAAGGAAATAGTTATCGCTCCTGCAATTAGCTACAGCCCGTCGAGCTATGCCGTGGCTGATGAGAAGAGCGGTACTGTGCACGTAAACGACGTGGCGTTTGAGAACTATCTTTATTACGTATTTTTCAGCTTGCTTTCATCGGGACTTCGCAATATTTACGTTGTGATACACCATCAGTTTGAGCAAGAATCCCTTATGCCTATGACGCTTTCGTATATGAAGGCGGCAAAGCGCGCAACCATGGACTATCTGGAACAGACCAAGGGCCGCGGCTGGTGGGGAAGCGAGAGCTATATGGATTATTACGAAAATCTTGAGAACGACTCCAATCCGTTCGCTTGGATAAAGGTCATTCCCACTATGAGCACCGAGGTGCAGACCGAAACGGGCTACGACCACGCGGGCAAATACGAATGCTCCATACTTATGGCACTTTATCCCGACGCCGTCAAGCTTGAGCGCGTGGGCGACGTCAACCACTGGTTCACCAAAAACGCGGTCGAGGCAAATGCCGAGCTGGGCAAAATAATGGTGGACAAGAGCATTGAATATCTCGAAAAAACGGTAATCTGACGGAGGACTTATGAAATATCCGTTATTGCTTGAAGAGCAGGAGATGAGCGAAATACCGCTCCCACACTTTCCAACAAGATTTCACGCGGTTGTGTTTCGCCTTTGGGAAACGCTTGACGCCACGAAAATCGCGAGCGGCCTTGGAGTTGCGCTTGACGACGTTATATCCGCTGCGACGGCAATGGGGTTGCCGCCGCAAAAAAACACGGATATATGGCTATCGCGCGGATATATCACAATAATCCGCAATATGTGGAATCTCCTCCCATACGATCAGCTGCTGGGCATTCTCGATATGAGCGAGGAGCGTCTTGCTGCGATCATAAAGGAGGAGGATTTCCTCTGGGCGAAGCTCGGCAAGTATAAGCCGATATGCCCCCGTGTTGAGCCGTGTCCGCTCGATGAAGATCAGAAAAAGCAACTCGATCTGATAAAAAGGACGATGTTGGATCATTACTCCGATCTGTTCTCGGGAGCGCGTCCGTTTGATTTCTTTTCAGACGTAAAGCTTGAAGTGCCCGCAACAGACGCTGATGCGGACGACGGCATAAGAATGATATATTCCTTCTGCGGTCTTTATATTAATGTGCTTGACGAGGATATTTCCTTGTCTTTTCCCGATGCTCTCCTTTCGCAGTATGCGAAAAACGGCATAAACACGGTGTGGATCCCGTCGGCGCTTTATCAGATAACGCCTTTCCCGTTTGACGAGTCATATTCAATCGGCTGGGAGAAAAGACAGGAGCGTCTTCGCGAGCTTGTTGAAAAATGTTCCCGTTACGGCATCAAGGTGTTTATATACCTCAACGAGCCGCGCTGTATGCCGCTTGAGTTCTTTGACAAATATCCTGAGCTCTACGGACGCGGTGACGGACTTTACGGTTCACTTTGTATGAGCGACGGCAGAGTGGAAAAACATCTTTACGATTCAGTGCATTCACTTTGCGAGAACGTGCGCGGTCTTGGCGGATTCTTTTGCATAAATTTTTCGGAAAATCTCACGCATTGTAAGTCGCTGGGTGGCGATGAATGTCCTCGATGCAAGGACGTTCCCGCGTACGAACTGGCGGCAAGAGTTATAACTGCTATAAGAAACGCCGCGAAAGATGTTGATGAGTCAATGAAAATTGTCGCGTGGACATGGGGATATGAGTCTTATATGAAGGACAGGGAAGACCAAAAACGGTGTATTTCCCTTATGCCCAAAGACGTCATCATAATGTCCAACTCGGAGCTTCTTCTGAAATTCTCCGTGGCGGGATTTGACGGAGAGGTGATCGACTACTCCATCTCTAAGCCGGGACCGTCAGACATATCAAAGGAGCTATGGAGCCATGCTGTCAGACGGGGACACGATGTGGCGGCGAAGGTCGCGGTAAACAATTCTTGGGAGTGCAGTACAGTGCCGTTTTTGCCCGTGTTCGACCTTATAAGAGAGCATATGTCGTCGCTGAGCAAGGAAAACGTCAAGCATCTTATGCTAAGCTGGACGCTTGGTGGATACCCCTCGATCAATCTCAAGATAGTATCTCTTGCACTTCGTGACAACTCAAACGAGGCATATATGGAGCTTCTTCGCGAGCATTTCGGCGAATATGCCGATGCGGTCTGCAGAGCGGCAAGGTTATTTTCGGAGGGCTTCAAGGAGTTCCCGTTTGACGTGCTGACGCTCTATTCGGGACCCCATAATCCCGGCCCGTCCAATCTGATTTATGCGATTCCGACGGGACGCAAGGCAACTATGACCTGCTACTCGTACGATGATCTTGAAAGCTGGCGCTCTAAATATCCGGTTGAGGTGTATTTAGACCAGATGAGAAAGATCGGAGATAAATGGAAAGAGGGCCTTCGCGAGATAGAGAATATGCCCGAATGTGAATTCCGCGACTGCGCATACGCGGGGTATGCGATATTGCGATCGGCATATCTGCAGGCGCAGTTTGTGTATAATCGCGACCACGGCTTGATGCATGAAAATCGCAGCATAGTCGAGGAGGAGCGAGAGCTCGCGCACCTTATGTACCAAATAATGCAAAGAAATAACTCGATAGGATACGAAGCGGCAAATCATTACTATTACAATCGCGCAATGCTTATCGAAAAGGTGTTGAATTGCGACGCCGTCTTGGCAAAATTTTGTAAATAATTTATAAACAATTAAAGAGAGGAAGCGAGATTTTCCTCTCTTTTTTGCTTTTTAGGCGGCGTAATTGTTAAGTTGAAATGCGTCGAATAGTGTCGTAATAGATATTATATATATATTATTAAAATACTATTGACTTTTTATTGGAATAATGTTACAATTACTATGTATAGGTTTGTTTACCGATAATTTTGGGCGTGGGGTGAAACATATTGAAAAAAGTGCTGATTGTTGCAAGTGTTATATCCTTTATAGAGTGGTTTAATAAGCAGAACGTTGATTTTTTGCATGATGAGCTTAACTGCGAGGTTCATATCGCTTGTAATCTTGACTATATGAATGATACCGATGTTGAGAGAACGAAGCGGTATATAGATAAGCTGCAAAATCAAGGTGTGATACTGCATAATATCACGTTTGCCCGTAGCCCGTTTGATCTTTCTAATATAGACGCCTTCAAAAAGCTTAAAGCAATTATTAATTCGGAAAAATTTGATTTGATCCACTGCCATACCCCGACTGCATCCATGATGACCAGATTGGCGGCGAAAAAGGCCCGCAAGCTCGGTAGCACTGTAATGTACACGTGCCACGGATTTCACTTCCATAATGCCTCGCCCAAGAAAAACTGGATAATGTATTATCCGGTCGAGAAGATCTTGTCTGCGTATTGTGACTATTTGGTAACGATCAATAAAGAGGACTACAATAGAGCAAAAACTTTCCGCTGCCCAAATGTCAGATACATACCCAGCGTGGGTGTGGATATTAACCGAATCCGTGATTTGAATATCGATAAGGACACAAAAAAGAAAGAAATAGGAGTACCGTCCGATAAGATACTTATTATTTCAGCAGGAGAGCTGATCGAGCGTAAGAATCATGAGGTGATCATCAAAGCGTTGTCTAAATTGAATAACCCCAATGTCTATTATGCGATCGCAGGTAAAGGACCTCTCCATGACTATTTGAACAGCCTTGCCAACGAGCTTGGGGTAGGAGATCAGGTTATCCTCTTAGGATTCAGAACGGATATTTTTGAGCTGTACCATGCGGCGGACATCAGCGCTTTTCCGTCAAAGATCGAGGGACTTGGTCTTGCGGGAGTAGAGGCGATGGCGGCAGGCGTGCCGCTCGTTTCATCCAACGTCCATGGAATACTTGATTACGTAATCGATGGCAAGACGGGCTTTGCGATTGATCCCAAGGATGTTGACGGATACGCAGAGGCAATCAAGAAGCTTGCAGAAGATCCCGCGCTCCGAGAAAGCATGAAGGCGGACTGCTTAAAGGCAGTTGAACCCTTCGAAATATCAAATGCTCTGCGCGTTATGTGGGATATTTATGAAGAAATTTTGGTGAACAAAGGAGAAATATCGTGAAATACACATACAAGGATATAACATCTTCGTTAACAAAAAAGAAAAATAGCAGAAGTTCATTGTGGGTTCAACTGTGGGTGAGAAAGGCATCTTTCCCGATTACATACTTGTTTATTAACACCGGTTGGACAGCAAATATGGTTTCTGTTTTATCATGGTTTGTGATTTTTGGCGCTGCAATGCTCCTGTGTATTAGCGATTTTTGGTGCATGCTTGCAGGAGTTATATTAACTAACTTTTGGCTGGTGCTGGATTGTGTTGACGGAAACATTGCCAGAGTAAAAAAGACTAAAACATTTATGGGCGATTTCTATGATGCTGTTGCGGGATACGGACCGTTTTCATTTACTACAATCGCTCTTGGAGTGGCAGCATACCATACTTCTTTTCTTGTTCCTGAAAATCACCGCCACTGGTTTATACTTATCGGTGCGGTGGGCGCAGTTGCAAACGTATATATGAGATTGGTACATCAAAAATATCTTAACTGCTTTTTTGCAGGCAAAAAGATACTTGGCGAGCTTGAAGAAATAACTCTGAAAGATACAGAAGATAAAAAGAGCTTTGCATATATCAGAGAGCAGATTGACAAGAATTTTGGCGTTTCAGGTTTGTTCATGCCTTGGTTGTTTGTGGCTTTGTTTACCAATACATTCGATATTATGTTAGTATGTTATGTGGCGTACTATATTCTTTCTTTCCTTGCTATTTGTGTTCTGTATTGCAAGCGAGCAACGGCTTTTGAAAATGAAGCGCAGGAAAAAATGAGAAACAGGGAGTTATAAAATATGATAATAGGTTACACGACAGGCGTATATGATATGTTTCATATTGGACATTTGAATATATTGAAGCGCGCCAAGGAGCAGTGTGATTATCTGATAGTTGGTGTCAGTACGGACGAGTTAGTCCGGAATGATAAAAACAAGACGCCGATTATACCCTTTCATGAAAGATGTGCCATCGTAGAAGCAATTAAATACGTTGATAAAGTCGTTCCCCAGTCCAATAAGAACAAATTTGAAGCATGGGAACAGTATCAGTTTAACAAGATGTTCGTGGGATCGGATTGGAAGGGAACTCCACAGTGGGAAGCATTTGAAAAGCAATTTACCCCGGTTGGTGTTGAGATTATATATCTTGATCACACGGACGGGATATCTTCGACGATTTTAAGAGACAGATTGAATGGAGAGAAATAAAATGTTGTATCAACCTAAGGTTACAATTATTATTCCCGTGTATAACGGCAGCAATTTTTTGGCACAAGCCATTGATGCCGCATTAGCTCAAACATATCCGAACTGTGAGATACTTGTAATCAATGACGGTTCAAAGGATAATGGAGCAAGCGAAAAAATTGCTTTGTCATACGGTGACAAGATCAAGTATTACCGGAAGGAAAATGGTGGCGTATCCTCGGCGTTGAATTTTGCGTTTAAGAAAATGACTGGCGAGTGGTTTTCTTGGCTATCGCATGATGATTTATATTATCCTCAAAAAATTGAAAAACAAATTCAATTTATCAATGAACTTATTGATGAAGACCCCGCTATCAATTTGAAAAAGATAACTGTGCGCAGTGCTACCGAATCTATTGACAAAGATGGCAAGGTTATTAAGACACCCAGCTATAAGGACGTTCCTAAGCATGAAAAGCCGATCGATACTATGTTGAATAACATATCCAATTATAGACTGTCCGGTTGCTCGTTTTTGCTGCCTGCCGCATGCATAGCGGATGTAGGTGAATTTAACGAAAGTATCCGAACGGTTTCTGACGTTGAATATTGGTATAGATTGTTGTTTGCTGGATATGAGTTTTATTGCTTGACCGATGATATTTTAGTGAAGAATAGATCACACGGCAAGCAGGTCGGTAAAACAAAAGTTGAATTGTTCAACAGAGAAATGAACGAGCTGTTCATTTGGATTGCCGACACAATGAATCAAAACAGCGAATACAGTACTGTCCAAAACAATGAAAAAATGTACTTTTCGCTTGTAAGAAGAAGATGTACCGATGCGGCTCAGTATGTAAAAAGCACTTATCTCAAGAATAATGTGAGTAATTTCACATATTTCGTAAAATATCCAATAAATTCAGTTCGCTATTCTGTCATGGGCGATATTAGAAATATTGCGAGATATGTGTATAGAAAGATATATGTGAAATG